>JAQWRC010000111.1 GCA_029243925.1 Phycisphaerales bacterium | reverse complement strand
TGTGCTGCTTGACGAGTTCAATATGGATCCGAAATTGATGTACGAGTTCACTCGTGATCTCGGCCCCATCGATTGGCGGCACCCTCAGGCCCATGCGTTGTACTGGGCCCGTCGCGGCACCCTGATGGCTGAGCATCGCATGCGTCCCGGGGACATCTACAATCTGATCAACAACGATCGGCTCCAAGTCCAGGCATTGCAGGGGCTGGCACGCAGCGGCCGAATCCACTTCGATCCATTTGCTCAATCGATTCCCGGCCGATTCCCTGAGCCTCGCTTCATCGAAACGATCGACGGCATGTTCGATGATCTGTACACCAAGTACTACGATGCCCGCGGTGCTGGTGGAGAGACATTCATCGTCTTCATCAAGAACTTCCTGTCTTCTTCGATTCGCGAGTGGTACCGCCAAGGTGAAATCGAGAAGGCACAGGCGCTCATGGATCGCCTCGACGACCTCTTTGGCCGGGGTGGATATCCTCCCAACAATCAGTACAACATGCCGCTTGACATCTTTGTGGCAAATGAAACACGAGGCGAGTACGACCGGCAGCCGCATCTGGCGCCAAGTGACGTGTCGGCCGCATTGCGGTACGGGTTCCGTGTTGGGATCGGCCAAGGCCGCCCCGAGGTGTACCGTGAAGCCATCAAGTTCGCCAATGAGGTGACCACGTACTACAAGTCCCATGAAACAGTCGATTACACGACGAAGTTGGGCAGCGGCCGGATGCGTGACATCATCGGGCAGCTTGAGCAGAGTGCGGAAATCGCGTTTCTGCAACTCATGATCGATCCGGCCATTCCCATGGAAGAGCGCATGACAATCTGGGCGGGAGTCGATGAGATCGAACCACAACTCCGGTTGCGAGTCTACGACAAGTTGTCCAGCACACTTCGTGAGCAGTTGTCTCTTCATCCGTTGAGTCGATCACTGTCCATGGCTGGCGCCTTCCCGGAGCCTCCTGGGCTTGATGCCTGGCGACAGCAGATCGCCTTGGAGCGACAGCTTGAGCTTCAGGCGGCCGAAGCGGCACGCAAGCAGGGTGTTGAGCGTAAATAGGCCGTTCAGCCCGATTGGACTGTGTTGCGTACGCTGCCGACGTGTTCAATCTCGACTTCGACGACATCTCCATGGCCAAGCCACTGCGGTGGAGTCCGTTTCGACCCAACTCCACCAGGAGTTCCACTGAGCAGGACGGTGCCCGCAAGCAGTGTCGTCCCCCGTGAAAGTTCGGAAAGCAGCTCGCCGATTGGGAAGATCATGTCTGCGGTCGATGCGTCCTGCATGATGACGCCATTCACACGGGTCGTGATATGCAGTGACTGCACATCGGAAATCGATGCGGCATCGGCCAGTGGCCCGATCGGACAGAAGGTGTCAAAGCTCTTTCCTCGTATCCATTGACCCCCGGCGCCCTGCTTCTGCCACCATCGCGCCGTCACGTCATTGGCGGCGGCGTAGTGTGATACAGAGGCAAGCGCAGCAGTTGGATCTGCATCTCGAATGTCGTTTCCAAGAATGACCGCCAGTTCACCTTCGTAATCCACTTGCGGGCCGTGTTCATCGCAGACTGGGGGGATGATGATGGGATCGCCGTCGCTGATGACTGCAGCGGGATTCTTCATGAACATCGTTGGTCGTTCGGAGGCGTCCGCTTGTCCCATCTCATTGGCGTGAGACAGGTAGTTTCGGCCAATGCACCAGATGGTGGGGGGTGGATTCTTCATGCTTCATCTCCAGTGGTGTCTGCCGATGGCACGGGGTCGAAGCCGGCACGTGCGAATGGGTGGCATCTCAGCAGGCGTCGCATGGTGAGCCAGGATCCTTTGAGCGGTCCGTGGAGCTCAAATGCTTCGACTGCATAGTGGGAGCAGGTTGGGTGAAACCGACAGTGCCCGCCCAGAAATGGGCTTCCTATGGCCTGATAGATTCGAACGCACCCAATCAGGATTGCGTTGGCGAATCCGTGTCGGTTGCATTTGGGTTGTTTGTTTTTTGAGTCCATGTGTCATGCAGTTGTTCGGCAGCCTGCCGAAGGTGTGTTGTGCAATCCGGCATGCTGCGAACTTCATGTGGTTGCACTGTGATGACCAGATCATAGCTGCCCGGCAGCTCGTGTTGCAGGTGCCGAAATGCTTCTCTGAGTCGTCTTTTGACGCGGTTCCGGATGACGGCATTGCCGACCTTGCGTGACACGGAGAGTCCAAGTCGAGGGTGCCCAAGTTCGTTGGGGAGCGCATGGAACACGTAGGGGCCCTTGCGTGTGCGTTGGCCATTGCCATAGATGTGGCGGAACTCAGAGGGGCGCGTAACACGTCGAGTCCGGGGCAATCGCCAGAATGTGGATCGTGCGCTGGCCAACTCACTGGTCCCGATCAAGTTCGGCCTGATAGACCTGCATGAGTCGACTGCGGGTGATGACTCCTACTGGGTGTTCGACGTCATCTGCGCTGAAGACCGGGAGGGCTTCGACGTCATTTCTCGAGAACTTCTCAAGCACGGTGTCGAGGCATTCGTCCGTCGTGCAGGTCGGAAGATTGCAGCGTTCAAGTTCATTGACCTGAAGCAGAGGGATGGCTTCCGGGTGGAGCAGGGCGGCCTTCAGTCCTTCCGCGGTCACCATGCCTGCATAGTTGCCATGGTCGTTGATGACGATGAAGTTGCTGACATTCCGTTTTTCAGATGCATCCAGCAGTGTCTGTGCGGGGTCATTTTCGCGGACCAGTACAGGTTCACGAAGCGCAACATTGCTGACGGTCATGCGACGCAGAATCGTCAGGTCGCTCATGAGTCCCATGCGAATGCCCAGCTGTCGAAGTCGACTGGTGTAAATGCTGTTGCGATTGATGCTGCGCGACACGATGGTCGCGATGACTGCCGCAAACATCAACGGCATCATGACCTGATAACTCTGTGTAAGTTCATAGACAATCAGGATTGCCGTCAGTGGTGCATGAGTCGTTCCGGCAAGCATGGCAGCCATGCCGACGAGGGCGAAGTGGGCAGGTTGGCCATGTGGCAGCCACCCCATCCATTCCATCGCGACTCCGAAGGCGCCTCCCAGTGCGGCGCCTAGCAGCAGCGACGGAGCGAACATGCCTCCAGCGCCACCCGACCCCAGCGTGAGGCTGGTGCCGATGAGCTTGAGCAGGAACAGGGCGGCGAGAACCAACCCGAGTTGACCAATGGGATTGAGTTCAGTTGTAGACCCTTCCTGGAAGTAGTATTCGGGGCTGATCAGTGCAGTGATGACGGGGTAGCCATTGCCATAAAACGCAGGCACGTTCGAACTGTCCGACATTGAGATCCAGAGGAGTCCCAGGAGGCCCAGTATGAGGCCGCCAACAGCTGGCTTCAGCAATGGAGACACCGGGGCGCGGCGAAAGAGAGAGCCGCTCATGTCCAGTGTGCGAATGAACAGTACAGCGGCCAGGCCACACAGGAGTCCAAGGCCAAGGTAAAGGGGCAACTGTTGAATGGAGAAGAACTCATCACTGGTCATGAAG
>JAQWRC010000120.1 GCA_029243925.1 Phycisphaerales bacterium | reverse complement strand
GGAGACCCCATACTTCAGTGAGTACGATCTGGTGTATTACCTCGGATCGGAGCGCAGTTACATCTCCATCGATTCGGAATGGCTGTTGATCAAGTTCAACGAGTATGATCAAGCCACCGAAGTCGTGATTCGATCGGATTGAAGTTCTCAGTTGCAGATGAAACAGGAGCAGCGATGAGCAGTACGATTCAGATCGTCTCACCGGGAGCATCGTGTTCCGATCAGGTCGGGCCAATACTCCGCGCACTGCCCGAGTGGTTCGGCATCGAGGACTCGCTGCAGGAGTATGTTGTGGCAGCTGGAACGATGCCGACCTTTCTTGCCGTCGATGGCGATCAGGCCGTTGGGTTTCTGACTGTGAACCGGCATTTCCCTGAGTCAGCGGAGATCCACTGCGTCGGGCTGCTTCCATCGCACCATCGCATGGGCATTGGTCGGCGCATGCAGGAAGCCTGTGAAGCGTGGTTGGCGGCAGACGGTGTCCGGATGCTGCAGGTGAAGACCATCGACCCGAACAAAAAAGACGAAGCGTACTTGAAGACGTTTGCGTTCTACCGCGCCATGGGGTTCGTTCCGATGGAAGTCTTCCCGGATCTGTGGCAGTCATGGAACCCGTGCCTGATGCTCGTCAAGCCGTTGGCCTGACCGGCAGGCTTTCAACTGCTGCGCCGCATCCCCTTTGCGCCTTTGACGATCATTCGAATACTCAGTGATCCAAAGGCGAGGAAGGCCAGGGCGTACCCGATCTTCCAGCGAGTAACGCCTGGGTACTCAAACGAGGCCAGAAAGCCGTACACGCAGAAGAGCGTGACCGGAAGCAGCATGATGCCAAGTGCGATTCGTGCCATGTTCAGTGCTCCTGCTCATGTTTGGCGGCGAGGTCAGCAAGGCGCTTGGCATCATCCGATGGAGCGGTGAACCAACTCTTGATCTCGCTCTTGACGTAGTTGGCCGCCATGTGCGGAGTCACGGCGGGGGGGATCAGTAATGCGTTGGGGTCGACGTTGCAATCGACGACAACCGGGCCATCGTGGGCGAAGGCTTCCTCGATCGCGGGCAGCAGTTCATCGTATTCGCTGACGGATATGCCCTTGCAGTGGCACGCTTCGGCAAGGGCTGCGTAATCCGGGTTCAGGAACTTCGTTCCAGAGGCGACGTTGCCATCGTGGCTTGCCTCTTCGAACTCGATGAATTTGTAGCAGCCGTTGTTGAGGATGAAGCACTTGATGGGGCGCTCATACATTGCGGCGGTAACGAGATCTTGAATCGACATCTGAAATCCACCGTCGCCGGCAATCATGACCACCTGGGTGTCAGGGGCAGCAAATGAAGCACCTATCGCCTGTGGCATGCCGCCGCCGAGCGTAGCGAGATTCGCGCTCCAGATGAAACGTTGTGTGCCATTGAGCCTGGCGATGTTGTTGAACCAGATCGTTGTCGATCCTGAGTCGCCGCAGACGATTGCATCTTCGGAAAGATTCTTCGCAATCCCATCTATGACTGCAAGGAATTATTACGTGCTCTTTTGGAAGAATT
>JAQWRC010000075.1 GCA_029243925.1 Phycisphaerales bacterium | reverse complement strand
AGCATGTTGGTCTACAGCGACTCGGAGTGTTCAAGTCCGAGCATCACCAGCCCCACGGCGACCCCCATGATCATTGCCAACACAAGTGATCGTATGGCTGAGTTCCGCACATCGCTGTCCAGTGGATTCGGGACATGAATTCTGGACGCACGAAGCAGCAGAATGCATTGCAGAATTGCACACGCCGCAGTCGACCATGCGAGTCCTGCAGTTCGCAGTGGAGTCCAGATGAGCGTGAGGTTGAGCAGTAGGTTGAGGGCCACCATCTGTATGGCGATCCGTACCGGTGTCTTCACGTCGAGTTTGGCGTAATAGGTTCTGGTGAGGACATGGTTGGCTGAGTAGGCCCAGATCGCGACCGCGTAGCCGAGTAGTACGGCACCGACTTCGATGGTGTCACCTGACGTGAAGGCGCCACGCTGGAAAATACATGCCACAAGCGGTTCACGCACAAGTGCGAGTCCGATGCTTGCGGGCAGTCCGATGAAGAGGACCAGTCGGAGTCCACGACGAACCGTGCTGGCAAACGCATGTTCATCATCCGATTGGTGTGCAAGCAGCGGGTAAATGGCAGTGGCGACGGCGATCCCGAAGACGCCGAGGGGAAATTGGTACAGGCGCTGTGCGTAGCCAAGGATCGCCATTGAGCCCGTATCGAGTGGATAGGGTTGACCAAGGACCGTATCCGTACCAAAGAGATTTGGATAACTGGCGATGATGCCATCCAGGAAGGTGTTGAGCTGGAGCACACCCATGCCCAGCATCATTGGGCCTGCGGCTCGCAGCACTCGGCGCAGCGGCGCTGCGGCACCGGATCGATTCCAAGTCCAGTTCACCTTGCCACGAAGCGACCAGAGCATCCAGAGAGCTTGCAGCAGTCCAGCAATGACGACTGAGCAGGCAATCGCTCCCATGGTGACCAGCCTGGCATGTGCGGTCAGTTCACCGGTGGACAATCCGACTCCAACGGCCGTGGCGATCATGGCACCGTTCAGCAGCAGTGGAGCCAGGGCTGGCGGCCCGAATCGCCCGTGCACATGGAGCATGGCGCCGAGGATGGCTACGAGGCAGACGAGTGGCATGTAGGGAAGCATGACCATGAGCAGCCAGATGGCATTGTCATTGTGATCGCGCATCGCAGACATGAGAAAGAGAACGGATTCGCCGACAACCACGAGCGCGCCGAGCACGACGAGCAGGCCTGCTATCAGGAGAGAAGCCAACTGAGAGGCCTGTTCCGGGTTGTTTTTACGCAGTTGGGAATAGACCGGGAGGAAGGACGCTCCAAGGGCGCCTTCGCCGAAAAGTCTGCGGAAGAGGTTGGGAATCAAAAAGGCGAATGCAAAGGAACTCATCAACTCGGTGACGCCGAAGAAAAAAGCCAGAACCGAATCACGCAGCAGCCCGGTGATCCGACTGAATGCGGTGATCACCATGACGGTACGGGTATTGGATTCAAGTCGATCAGGCATTGGAGGGGGTGTGCGCGTTGTTGGCGATACCCTTCTCATCGTCCTGCTGCCGTTGAAATCGCGCAAAATCGGTGTCACATTGTGGGCAGTGCCCCATCCCTCGATCGGCAGTGATGCCAGTAAGGTCCTCCCCGCATTGCGCACAGCGAACACCCATGCTCTGGAACCAGCTGCCGAGTCGTTGGCTTCGCCATGACCAGAGCATGGCTGCAAGAAGTCCCAGGCTGGTAAATAGAATCGCTCCCGCGAGTCCGGATTGTCCCGAGACCAGTAGGGCATATGGACCGAAGACGAGGCCCAGCAGGACGTAAAGCATCAAGCAGGCAATTCCTGAAGGACCATCAACGGTCATGATCATGCGCAGGGAAACGCGCGGCAGCGTGATGGGCATCCATTGACTGCGATGTGCTTCCTCGCCGCACGCAGTGCATTGGTGCCATCCGTATTCATCAGATGTTTGACTCTTCATGCTTTCACCACAGGCAAAGCATGGCTTGCGTTCTTCTATTGCATTGAGAACCGACCTCATGCGATGACGCAGGAAGAAGTTCATCGCGAGGAGGGATGCCAGAAGCCCCAACGTCAGCGCAAGATTCCCCATGCTCGCATGAAAGAGATTCCATGCGATGACGTAGATCAGGACAGCGACAATCAGCAGTGGAATGCTGGCGACGACCAGCAGTCGAAGGATGTTGGAAGGTTGCTCAAGGAATGTTTCAAAGGCAAATGACAGTCTGCGACTCCGGGAACCGAAGCCATGTGTTTCCGGTGTGGCCAGTGCAGTCATCCAACCAGATGCCGTCAGGACTCCGAGCATCCCCGCCGCCATGTCTTCACCAGAAGCATGCCGGTTGGATGCGAAGAGCGATTGTGTCCATTCATCCACGAGCACGAACGCCACGCCAATCAGACTGGCTGCCCACCATGTTCGACTCCAGCCACTTGACCACAGGAGCAGTACAAAGCCCCCAAACGCAAGGAAATGAATGAGTTTGTCCGGAAAGTAGTGGCGCGGTTCGACGGCCTCCGGAGGTGATCCAGGCCAGTGGGTCGTAATGATGATCAGCAGCGTGTAGATGACGAGGCAGACTCGCCATGGTTGCACTACACGCTCGCGTCGAAGGTAGGCAGGCCCGATCGACGGCGAAGTGATCACGATGCGCCACTGATTTCGGTTGGTTCCGAATCCACATCTACCGGAGCCTCAGTGGCCGCGTCCACCGTGGCTGGGGGACTCTGGGATTCAGGGCCATGCTGCCAACGCGCGATGACATCTTCAGCCAGCGCGGTGTAATCCTCTGCTCCACGGCAGGTCGGGTCATACTGAAAGATCGTTTGGCCGAAACTCGGCGCTTCGGCCAGTTTGATGTTTCGTCTGATCGGCGGTTGCAGCACCCGGCAGTGTCGCCACGGAACATTGCTTTCACGGGATTCGGTGAAGAACGTATCGAGGTCATCCACAACTTCGCGGGCGAGGTTTGTCTGTTTTTCGTGCATGCACAGCACGACTCCCGTGACTTCAAGTTCCGGATTCACGGACTGACAAACCAGTCCGACGGTTTCAAGCAGTTTCCCGACGCCTTGGAGTGCAAGGAAGTGAGCCTGCATTGGGACGAAGACTTCGTCCGCCATGGCCAGCGCATTGAGCGTCAGCAACCCGAGGCTCGGCGGGCAGTCGATCATGACGACGTCGTACTGGTCCGCGATGGCCACAAACTTTCGTGCGAGGATGTCCTGTCGCCCTGACTGATCTGCGAGTTCGGTTTCAGCGGCGGCGAGGTCTGTTTCGGCGACGATGGCGTCAAGCCGTTCATCGACCTTGACGATGGCGTCTTCAATGCTTCGCTGGGGATCGACGAGCAGATCGTAGACGGTGCAGTCGATGGAATCACCGTCAAGGCCGACATGCAGAGTCATGTGGGCCTGAGGATCGAGATCAATCAAGCATGTGCGATGGCCATGTGCGGCGAATGCCGCAGCAAGGTTGACGGCCGATGTGGTTTTCCCCACACCGCCCTTCTGATTCAGCATCGCGATTACGCGGGCCATGTCGCCGAGTATATCCGTGCTACAGTCCGGTCGTGGCCAATGTGACAGACAGTGCGGTGTGCCTTCGATGCTGGGACTATTCCGAGACCTCCCAGACGGTCAGTCTGTTGACCAGAAGCCATGGGATTCTTCGGGGACTGGCCAAGGGTGCAAAGAGGCCAAACAGCTCCTTTTCAGGCGGCTTTGACCCCCTCACATGTGGCCAGGTCGTCGCCATTCTCAAGCCTGGCCGAGATCTGGCACTGCTGACGGCTTGGCATCTTGAGGATGTGCATCGGGCGTTGCGGCACGATCTGAATGCCAATCGGATGGCACTCTACATGGTCGATCTTGTCCACCGGATGCTGACGGATCATGACCCGCATCCAGATGTATTTGATGCCCTGAGCTCGTCCTTGACTCGCTGTGCCCATCCTGGTGAATGGAACCGTGCGACGCTGGTCTTCCAGTGGCAATTGCTGCAGGCCTGCGGGTACCGCCCGGTGCTGGATCATGATGTGGAGACGGGCGAAGTACTCGATCTCAGTGGAGCGGCAGTCGGCTTCAGTGCACATCGAGGTGGCACCGTGGCCGATACCGGCGGCAGTGATCGATGGCGAGTTCGACCTGAAACGATCGCGTTGCTCAATTCGATCGCCTCTGACAGCTCGGCCATTGCGGTTGAGCATGAAGTCGTGGATCGCGCAACCCGTCTTCTGGCTGTCTACATCCGCAATCTGCTTGGCGAGGAATCGGCAGCGATGCGATGGGCATTTCCGGATCTTGAGGGCTGAGGAGCCTTCAGGACCGTTACGACTGTTCCTGTGTTCTCTGGTTTCACTTCATCGACGTGGATATTCCGTCGAAGGAGGGGGGACGGGACCAGCGGTATTGCCTGGTTCTCGGACCCAGCCCATGGACACCGGGGAGGCGTGACGTGTCTGAGACGAAGATCACAATCGAGGAACTCATTGCCGGTCACCGGCTGCCGACGCTGCCCACCGTGGCCGCGCGCGTGCTGGAAATGACGGACGCCGAGGATATTGACCTTCGTCGTATTGCCGATGTCGTGCAGATGGATCAGGCTCTGGCCGCCAAGGTGTTGCGAACCGTCAACTCCAGCTTCTACGGACTGTCGCGTCCCTGCGGCACCGTTCGTCAGGCCATGGTCTACCTTGGACTGAATGCGGTGAAGACACTTGTTCTGAGTTTCAGTCTTGTGGATACCGTCGATGGTCGGGGCGCGGATGCCAACGGCTTCAACTTCACGGAATACTGGCGGCGATCCATCCACACTGCGGTTGCTGCCAGAGAGCTCGCACGCAAGATTGGCGGGTGGGATCCCGAAGAAGCATTTCTCGCAGGCTTGATGCAGGACGTTGGAGTTATTGCGCTCTACCGGCAGCTTGAGCAGGGCTACATCAGCTCGATTCGCTCCGGTGGCGGTCGGCATGAAACGATCGCGACAATTGAACGCAACGAGTATGGATTCGATCATGCTCAGTTGGGTGCAGCGATTGCAATGCGATGGAAACTCCCGTGCGTGCAGGTGGAAGCCATTCGGTATCACCATGACGCTTCGCGTGCGCCGTTGGAATACCGGTCCGCATGTCGGATCGTCGATGCTGCACGACAGTTGGCCGCATCGTTCGAACAGGATGCGCCGTCATCCGTCATGCGAAAATTTCGTCAATGCACTCGTGACTGGTTCGGATTTGATGCCGAGCATGTGCGTGCCATCGCCGTTGATGTGGCCGGCGCCGTGCATTCGATCTCCTCTCTCTTTTCAATCAATACCGGCGTGCTGCCCGCAACGGAGCGGCTGCTGGCGGCAGCCGAGGAACGTCTTGTCGCCCACCAGATCGATCAGGATCGCAGAACGGACTTGCTGCAGACGGCCAATGCCGATCTCGAAGCGCAGGTCCGCACCGATCCTCTGACGGGTGTGTATTCACGTCGTGCTCTTGAACAGACTCTGGCGGTTCGACTGGAAGCGGCTCGGACCACGAATCGCACGGTATCCGTGTTGTTCATCGACGCAAACAAGTTCAAGGACATCAACGATACACATGGGCATCTGGCTGGTGATGCGGTGCTGAAACACATTGCCGCTCTGCTCAAATCGAACACACGGGAAGAAAGCGTGGTTGGTCGTTATGGCGGAGATGAGTTTGTCATCGTGCTGCCCAACTGCTCATTGGATGATGCACAGTTGGTCGGCAATCGAATCTTCGATGCCGTCAAGACGACACCATGCGCTGCAGGCAACGGTTGGCCATCCTTGCAGGCCAGCGTGAGCATTGGCCTGGCGACCGCGTTGCCGGATGACGAGTGTGATGCCAGCGAGTTGCTGGCTCGCGCGGATGCATCCATGTACGACGCCAAGAGTGTCGCCGGGCGCGTTGATCGAGCCGCGTGAACTCATCGAAATTCAGAAGCAACGCCTTGCTGCCGCAGTGAAGGCTCCGTCAGCCCGGCAAGCGCTGTGACCACCACGTCATCAGTTCCTGTGTCGTGATGTCATCGCATCCATACGCCAGACAGGAGGCCAATGCAGCATCATGCAGTCGTGCTCGGCGCTGCTGGTCATCCTTGGCTTCTGAGGCGGCCTGGAATGCGTCTGCAGCAGTATCCCAATGCGGACCATCATCTGGCAGGGGCAACGCACCGGTCTGCGATGCGGAGAGCTTGATTGCTTCGGTCGATCGGGCTGTTCCGAGGTACCTCGCAGAGGCAATGGCGGTGGTCACGGGCGAGGCGATGGCGGCGGCAATATGCCACAGTGTCGCAGCCTCATGCGGTTGGACCGTGACCAGTGGAGTCAATGGAAGGAACTCTCCATGAGCATCGACGCAGACCTCGAGCACTTTCGTCTGGGTCGCCAGCAGTAGCTTCGGAACCAGTCGCTGGGTGGTCCATGGCCCAAGATCGGTAGTTGATCGCACCTGGTTCAGATCAACGACAGGTCGAGTCCATTTTCGCCCATCGTATTTGGTTGATTTCTGACCCCATCTGCACGCTGCGGGATCGACAAGTCCTGTCGTGATCAGACGAACATGGCCTTGCCTGGGAGTGTGGTGAAGTGCATCCGACACGCAGCCGCGGAGTCCGTAGTACTGATCTCTGAAATCAGCGGTTGTTTCGGCCAGGTCCCCCACCGTGCGTGCAGTCGTGACGGAGACTCGTGGGATGCCAACAAGATCACTGACCAGCGGCGACCATGTTTCTTCTTCGATCAGATGGGACATGTCGAGTTCGATCGGTTCAGCAGGAGCAAAGTTGCTGCCGCTGGAGCGATGCAGTGTCCCAGTACGTTGGGTTGTCCGTTCAAGCACGGGTGCGCATACATGGACTCCAGCATCGAAGATTTGCTCGAGTGCGATCCAGAGATTGGTCAGCCGTGTTCTGCGCGCCAGTGATTTTCGAATCCCACCGGTATCTCTGGCGGCCAACATGGACCACGGTTGCAACAGCGCAACACGTCCGTTGGGTCGAACGAGGTCGACGGCCAGTCGGAGAAAGAGTGCCGCGGTGTCGACGTAGCCTTTGGCCTCATCGCCGAATCGATCACGAAGCAGTGCAGCGATAGGTCGGTCGAGGCTGGTATCACGTGCGAGCTGATTCAGAAACGGTGGGTTGCCGATGACAAGATCGAATCCGTCTTCAGCAATAAGGTGCCAGTGGATCGGCGAGATGGTTTCAAGCGAGCTGTGCCCGAGATGGCCCGCGCACCAGGCATCACATTCATCATGGGACCCTGTTCCGGGCGGCGCGCCGACCAGACCATGGCCGACGTGGATGCGGTGCTCAAAGATGGAGGGGCTCAACTCAGCGTCACCCGCCAGGCTCCACAGCCGACGTCGGCACACATGAGCACTGAGTGGATCAAGTTCGGCGCCGTGCAGGCAGTCTCGCATCACCTGTGCGTAGACGTGTGATCGATCTCGCGGCGAGACATGTTTGGCAGCTCGTTTCGCAATTCGCTCGCCGGCTTGGGCAAGGAAGTGTCCGGATCCACATGCCGGATCACATACACGAAGTGCAAGGAGTGCATGCAGCGGATCCGCTTCGGCTTCTGCTCGCTCGAGCAGTGGATTCAGCGCTCGGTCAAGCATTGCGTCGACCACATGCATCGGCGTATAGAACGCGCCCGCATTCTGTCGACGTTTGCGATCCTCGGTCTTTGCGTGCAGCAGTCCGCTGGAGTCATACCAAGGTATGCGTTCAAGGAGTGACTCATGCAGGTTCGCGACGGAATATTCTGTCGCTTGCGAACTCGTTTCACTGCCAAGAACATGCTGTATGAAATTCGTAGCCAACTCGTGCTTCGGGGCATCACGCCCTGTCCTGCGATCATGCAGTGTTGCGAAGCACAGATCGTAGGCAATGGTCAAGAGCTGCCGCCATGCCACTTCAGCGTCAGTGGAGATCCGATTGTTTTTCTGTAGGGTGAGTACTGCATCGATGAAGCATTGTTCATCGAGCCGGACATCCGTGTCGGCGGGCGAGATGCCCCTCAAGGTGGGTGCTGAGGTCATCGCAAACTTCAGCGTACACGATCAGTCGGGAGTTGGCGTGCGGTGACCGGTGACAATCGGAGACATTGGGAATGCCGTTGCGACTTCCAGGAGATCATCGAGCGTGACCGCATGGATCTGCTCCAGTTCCTGATCGAGGGATCGGTATGTTTCGGCTGTGGCCATGATCCGGCCAAGCCGCTGCATGCGTCCGGCCGGCATTTCGCCTGCTACGGTCACCGATGTGGCTGCCAGCGATCGAACGCGGGCAAGATCGTCTTCGCACAGGGAGGCCGTGAGCTCATCAATCGTCTTGAGGAGCACCTGCTCGCACTGCTCAGCATCTTCGGGGCGGCAGCAGATCCAGTGCATGAACTCACCGCATCCATCTCGTCCGTCGTAGTGGCATTGGGCTTCCTCTGCCAGCCCAGGTTCCACCAGAGCCCAGTACAGCCGAGAGCCTTCGTAATGTCCGAAGATGTGGGCCAGCATCATGGCTGGATATCGCCGGTCATCCTGCACAGGCGGAGCTGGAGCCACCATGCAGGCGTAATGCCGGTTCAGGGAGGCGTCGGTATCAATGAATCGGTTCGCACATGGGGCAAATGGTGCATAGGTCCGAGTCGCGTCAGTTCGTGACCAGCTGCCGCAGTGAGCTGTGATTCGTTTGACCATGTCTTCAAAGTCAACCTTGCCGGCAAGTGCGACGACGGTGTTGTCGGCAGAGTATCGCTGCTGGAAGTACTCCATCATTTCATCACGCTGCATTTGGGAAACGGTTTCATTGGTTCCCAGAACACGGTGCGACAACGGATGCTGGTCGTAATAGACCTCCAGAGTCCGTTCATAGAGTTGCCAAGAGGGTTGATCGGCATACATGGCGATCTCTTCGAGAATGACGGGCTTTTCGTCTTCGAAATCTTCGACACGCAGCGAGGGCCGGAGAATATCGGAAAGCACATCTTCTGCTGCAGCCAGATGCTGTGGAAGGCAGTGCGCATGAAAGGCGGTCAGTTCCGCACTGGTCCATGCATTGGAGCGGGCGCCGATGTCATCAAGATCGCGATCGACATCCCCGGCGCTTCGCTTGTCAGTGCCCTTGAACATCATGTGCTCGAGAAAATGGCTGACTCCCATTTGCCGGGGCATTTCATCGCGAGCGCCAGTCTTGACAAAAAATCCCATGGCGGCCGAATGCGCATGTTCATCCACTTCAGCCACGATGCGCAGCCCGTTCTCAAGTGTCGTATTCAGGAATTCGACGGGCATGGAAAGGCGTCCCTTGTCTCGTACCGGCTACGCGTTGATGGCGCGGCCTTCGGCGCCCAACGCCGCTGTCGCATACAGCGAACGAGCGAGAGCTGCCAAGCAAGAGGTTGTACTATTCTATCGGCTTGTAATTA
>JAQWRC010000048.1 GCA_029243925.1 Phycisphaerales bacterium | reverse complement strand
CCATCACATGGATCGCGCTGGTGCTTCTGGCATCCGTTTCCTTCTACGCGCAACACCCACCCAGTCCGGGATACAACCTGCTCAATCTTTGTGGCATGTTGGTCGCCAGCGCCGCATTGCTCCGGGCCATGACCACGCTGAGCTCAAATGCAGTCTCCAAATACACATGGCTTGTTCTGGCCGGCGTCGGAGTCGGGTTCTGCTTGTGGGCAAAATGGCCGACCGGCATATGCATGATCATTGCCTCCGGCATCTGTATCTGCTTCTGGCCAGTACGAAGAACCAGAAATCGACTTGTGGAGCTCTGCCTGTTCTGTGGCGGGCTGGTGGCATGGGCGGCTCTCATGTGCGCAGCCTTCGGATCACCTTTCGACCTAGTTTCACTTCTGCAACTTGGAATCGATTACGTCCTTGTCCTTGGATCCAATCATGCACAGCATCCGATCTCGCTGCTGATGGATCAATGTGCTGTGTTCTGTATTGACCTCTTCAGTCATTACAAGATGCTGCCACTGCTCCTGGCGTGCATCCCGCTGCTCGTCGCCACACGCTCCGCAATCGGTTTCTATTCTGAAAAACGATGTGCGACCTGGTCCGGTGTTGCAGCCGTTGGTGTTCTTCTGATCTGCATGTGGGGCGGTGATGCTCAAGGCGGCAGCAATGATCCCGATCACGGGCTGCTCAATGTATGCGCCTGGTTCATGTACTGGTCACTGCTGTCGGTCCTTGTACTACGAGCTGTCAGAAAACATGAGGGCCGTGTACTGACACTGGACATGCGGCAATGCCTTGCAGTCGTACTTCTTCTGGCCATATTGCCATTCATATTTGCAATTGGAACGGCGAGCAAAATTGCTGCGACAGGTGCTTCGGCAAATGTATTTCTTGTCGCTGGTACGGGAGTCTGCATTGCACTTGCAGGCAGTCTCCTCTGCAGCAGGCGGCTTGTGCTTGTCGGCATTGCATGCATCTCACTGTTGGCCACAATCCGAATCGTGACCTCTGGTGCTGCTCCATACCGACTTGCTGCCGGACTCCATGAGCAGACATACCCAGTCGAAATCGGTGGTGATGGTGACATCGTGCTCACCGATCAAGCGACTGCCGACGCCATCCTGCAACTCAAGACATATGCAGCCGACCACGATATTCCCCAACGCCAGGATGTCATTGCGTTGATGGGCATGCCAGGGCTCGTGTATGCGATGGATTGTTCCGCACCGGGTGTTCCCTGGAATTTTGGTGGCTATCCAGGCAGTTGGAACGCGGCAACGCAGATCATGGAACACGTGACATCGGATCGCCGACGAAATTCCTGGCTTCTGCTTTCGGAAAGTGTCGGCCTTGCACATCAGCAGGTCACATCACTCACCGATCGCGCCTTTCCAGATGAATATGAACTTGTCGGACAGGTCCATTGGCCAGTTGGAAACCAGGCCATACAGTTGTACAAACCGAAACGATAGCCGCGTGTTCATGTCACCCTCGCAGGCCAATGCTCACGAGTCGGCAAGCTTGGTGAACACGTTTCGACCGCATGCGAAGCGCCAGCAGCACCAGAGATTGGCCGTAAATGCAATCGATTTTGCAATCCCATAGCCGTACATGGCACCTACGTAGCTGAACTTCAAATCGCTGCCGACAAGCATGCCGACGGTAATGCAAACAATGAATCCGATCTGCCAGACAAACTGCTGGTGCTGGCGTCCCGCAATGATCCACATGCCCGACACCGGTCCATTGATCAACTGCAACATGTAGAAGGGAGCCAGGATCTGAACGATGAAACCGGCAATCGCCCATTTCTCCGCGGGTTGCCCCAGCAATTCGGAAAGCTCCGCGATGATCCACGGCGCGCCGATCCAAAGTGGAATGAAGATCGGCAACGATGCAAGACAGGACACCCGAAAAACGCTTCTGAATAGATTCCTGCATTTGCCCAGTGCCGTGAACTGCTGTGATGCGGTGGGATAAAACACTGCACGCAACGGCTCACTGATCAGGGCAAGTGGGCCATACAGCAATCGTGAAGCCATCACGTAACTGCCGGCTACTGCCGTGCCGAACAATGCCTCCAGCAGAAAGATCGGCATGTTTGTAGAGAGCGTGTTCAGCCCCTGGGATGGGACAAGCATCAGGTTGCGACGGTGCTCGACTGCCGTCGTCCACACTGCTCTCAACCTCGGCACCTCGCGAGCTGCATCCAGAAGTACTCTGGGAAGCGTGATCAGCGCGTACGCAGCCCATCCGCCGACAAAGCCCAGAATCAAACCTGTCGCCGACAGGCCGAATGAAGCGGCCAATCCCCACTGCAGCAAGATTGTGATGCAGGCCCTGGCAGCTTCAGCAAATGCAAGTACGCCGAATCGCCCTCTTCGCGCAAGCCACTGTTGCACGATGAAACACAGACCGCACGTCAGAACCTGGAGCGGAAGCAGCATGATCCAGTCGCCGATATCCATAAGAAATGGCGGGACCCAGAACAGCAGCACGATCGCCGTCACGCCAGCGGTGCACGTGCAGATGATCGCGGCTGCATAGAGGAGTTGTATGGCTTGATGATCCTGCCCGGGAACCGGGATCAATGCTTCGTAACGCCCCGTTGAAATCCGTGCAATGATCATTGCAACCGCGCTGAACAACCCGAAGATGCCGAACTGCACCGGCTCATAGGCTTGAAACAGAAGAAGAAACGTTCCAAGGAACAGCACGCACTGTGAAACACCATTCCCGATAAACGAAATCTTTACATTCGCACGGAAGCGATCACTCAGTTTGATTGGCTTGTCTCGAGATGGCATAAACGATTCACTGAAGCCCGGAAGAAAGAACGCATCCATTGCGTTGTATCGACTCATGCAAAGCATACGTCGATCCATGTCTCATGCGAGATATTTGTATAGGATCCATATATGAGCACAACTGAAATCAGGAATCTGCAACATCTCCTTGATCAATGCTGGTCTGATGACACCTTTCTCGCGAGCTTTCTGAAGGATCCCATTACGGTCCTTCTTGATCACAAGTTGATGGACATGCGTGGCATGGACGTAGAGGTGGCCGAGTACAAGGCAAACAAGATCCACCTGATCTTCCACGGTGACTCGCCTGACAAAATACATCTTCAGTCACAGCGGCACCCACGTATTGCGGACGACGACGCGTGAATATCACAGTGGCAGCTTTGGTGGCATGCACCGCACAACCTGCGGAGCACATTCAGGCCCCAGATGGATTTATCGTCGAACGCATACATGATGCCACGCCTGATGAGGGTTCGTGGGTCTGCATGGATTTCGATGAACAGGGTCGCCTGGTCATTGCCCCGGAACGCGGACCGCTTCTCAGACTGACCATGACCGAATCCGGCGTGGACGTTGTTCCCCTCGATACGCCAGTGCAGCGTGCCCAGGGACTGCTGCATCACGGCGATTCGCTCTACTGCAATGTCAATGCGCCTCTTGCAGAAGGCGGCGGGTTGCATCGTCTCCGCGATCAAGATGGGGATGGCGTGTATGAGTTGCATGAACTGCTGGCTGCATGGGACTGGGGAGGCGAACATGGCGCTCACGCCATTGCTCTGGCGCCAGATGGGCAATCGCTCTACCTCATACATGGAAACCACGTCCGCCCCCCGCAGCCGCTGCTGGAACAGTCACCCCTGCAGCACTACGAGGAAGATGTTCTTCTGGAGCGGGTTTGGGATCCACGTGGGCATGCTGTCGGAAGAATGGCTCCAGCTGGATACGTTGTCCGAACGGATTTCGATGGCTCGGCATTTGAACTCATTGCCGGTGGACTGCGCAACGCATACGACATCGCCTTTGACGCAAATGGTGAACTGTTCACGTATGACGCGGATATGGAGTGGGATATCGGGACAGGCTGGTATCGTTATCCACGTGTTGTCCATGTTGTTTCTGGTGGCGAAACCGGATGGAGAGGCGGCAGCGCAAAATGGTCCGATGCCTGGCCCGATGCGAACCCGCCGGTCGTTGAAACCAACGTCGGATCCCCCACTGGTATTCGATTTCCATACGACTCTTCCTTTCCCGAGCCATGGCGTTCCAGTCTGCTCATCGGCGACTGGTCGTGGGGACGCGTCTACGCTGTTCAGCTCCAACCGGATGGCGCCGGATGGACGGGGAACATCAAGCCCTTCCTGAAAGGAAAGCCGTTCAACATCACCGACCTTGATGTCGGCGCCGATGGGCACCTGTACTGCATCACGGGGGGTAGGGGCACCACAAGCTCCCTGTATCGCGTCCGATGGACTGGCGAAGACACCTCAACCGAACAGGTTCGGGGCTCTGAAAGCGACATGCGAACCATTCGGCGGACGCTGGAGCAGATGCATGATCGCGCCCATCCCGAGCAACTTGATCAGATCATCGATCATCTTGGCAGTGATGATCGTGCCATCAGATTCGCAGCCAGAGTTGCCCTTGAACGAATCCCCATGGAGATGTGGCCAAGCGAATATCTTCAAGAGGAAAACACGGTTCGCAGAACTGAACTGATGATCGCATCCGCGCGGATCGGAGATGATGCGGCGCGACAGCGTGTGCTTGATCGCGTCAGCGAGCTGATTGCGTACGGACCATCACGAACAGAACGAATCGGCCTGCTGCGTGCCGCGATGATCGCCATGAGCCGAAGCACATCACTGCAAGCTGACACGCTTGGCGATGTGCTCATCAAATCCTACCCGTCCGGCGATCTGGAGATTGATCGACTGCAATCGACACTCCTCGTCGCGCTGGATCATCCGGAGGTTGTTCCAGCCACGCTTGATCTCATCGAAGACACCTCATCACATGCGGAACAGCTCCACTACGCTCTGCCGATTCGTCTGGCAACACATTGGAGTGATCTTGATCGATCACGGTTCCAGGAGTGGACTGCCGGCGCAAGGCGATTCGAAGGCGGATTGAGCGTCCAGGGATTTGTCGAAGCGATTGCGAAGCCAGTGCTCGGTGATGACACCCCCCCTTTGCCGGAGTCCACGGTGGATCTTGATACCGATGCGCTCCCGTCACTTCATTCATGGAGCATGACCGAGGTGCTGCCCCACCTCCCGCGAATGGATGAGCCCGCTCGTTCTGTCGAACGTGGCCAGAAGGCCTTCACCGATGCACTGTGCATTCGCTGTCATCGCTTCGATGGGACTGGCGGCGACCTCGCCCCTGATCTTACGGCGATTGCTTCTCGATTCAGTAGGCGTGATCTCTTGCATGCCATTCTCGAACCATCGGCTGTGATCACGGATCAATACGCTGCATCACGAATTCAACTTCGTGATGGTTCTGTCTTGAGCGGCCGTATTACGGATCGCAACGATGAACATGTCACAGTCATGATCGATCCTTACGGGACTGAGTACAAACAGATTCCATTACATGATGTTGAATCGATAGAAGCAGACGCTGCTTCGACGATGCCCGCGGGTCTGGTCAATGGACTAACCATTGAGCAACTGCTTGATCTACTTGCCTATCTGGAACGGACTCAGTGAACGCACAAAGACGTATTCTGTTTCTGTGCACCGGAAACTCCTGTCGAAGCCAGATGGCCGAAGGCTGGGCCCGTGAACTCGGGAATAATTCCATCATGGCTGCATCAGCTGGCTTGAAAGCCCATGGGCTGAACCCTCATGCAGTACGCGTGATGAGTGAAGCCGGAGTTGATATCTCCAAGCAAGAATCCCAGACCATCGACCACTGCCTTCATCAGCGGTTTGATCTGGTCGTCACCGTCTGTTCCCATGCACACGAAACCTGTCCCGTCTGGCCGGAAGACGCTGAAATCAGACATATCCCGTTTGATGATCCGCCTGCTCTTGCACGCAATGCATCTTCTGAAGAAGAAGGGCTCGAACACTATCGTCGAGTCAGAGATGAGATTCAGACCGCCATCTCTGCCCTGATCTGTGAACAAGACACCGTTTGATCGCATTTATGGCGAGCTCAGTCACTCGGCATGAGCTCGGTTCTGCGGACAATCACGTTCCCATCGATGTCCACGAACTCGATGTCGTACGGCCCCTGGCCATAGACAGGAAGTTTCGGCTCATCGCCCCAGATCGCACGGGCAAATTCAATCTGACCGGTGCTGCTGTCAATCACACGCACGTGAACCGCCCCCGGAGGAACATCCGCCACGTATCCCGAGGGCGTCTTCATGTTGTCCGTCAGTGAAAACTCAACCG
Organism: Phycisphaerales bacterium; assembly: GCA_029243925.1. Taxonomy (GTDB): domain Bacteria; phylum Planctomycetota; class Phycisphaerae; order Phycisphaerales; family SM1A02; genus SP202. The sequence continues at coordinate 1,075 of JAQWRC010000048.1, read as the reverse complement.
GCCACCCGGGGTATTGCACCGCTCCTTCTCGAGCGGGATCTTCCCAACGTGGCCAGCATTCAAATACGACATGTCCTTCATCAAGATCCATTCGGATCACGCCGTACCCAGGCATACGATCGTGCAGATTTGCCGGCTCTCGCCCTGATCTGGCGGGATTGGCGACTGCCGCAACCGTGACCCGGTTGCCAAATCCATCGAGGAAATCACCTGTATACAACGGCTCACCTGGAGCTCGATTCTTTCCGGGTTCCGGTGGGTACCAGCGGCGTGGCCATGTATTGGCTACGGCTGGAAGACAGAATGCCCATCCTGCATCACGATGCACATCCACTCCATATTGCACGGTTGAGCCAAGATGCTGATCACCGCAGACATGAAAGGCAAAGCCACGCCGCATCGATCGCAAAGCGTTGTCACGTGGAGTCTGTGGCCAACCGTTTGAATCCGCATCCATCGCCAGCGTCCAATCCGTCGGAAGATCGTTCGGATCAGGAAACGCTCCGCGGGCAGTCGCAGCACCGGACTTGCCACCCGGAGGCAGCGTGTTGAGGGTCGAGAAGAGGGTCTGGGACAACACGACTTTGGCCCGGGTATCAGGTGACCAATCCGTGGCCCATGCATCAAGGAACCGCTCCTGCCGATCACCAAGAAGCACTGCGCCGTCGACATCCGCATCAGGCCCCTGGAATCCCTTGACCTGCGGCCAGCCATTCACAAATGCGCCATCGGGCACCGCCACGGATGGAGATGACTTGAACATGCGGTCGTCGAGGATGGCAAAACTTGCTCCGCCCCAGTTCAAATCAGTGAAGTACACAGTGATCCCCTGCTCGATTGGAGTGGGATCATACGGAGCGGGGAGATGGCTGGTCTGCGTTTCGTGTACGGCATTGACGAACTGCGCAGGCATCTTGTAGCCGCCGCTGTCTTGTGCGCTCAGTGCATCCGTCTTTCTCGCCTTGCGGCCTCCGGCTCCCCAGATATTGCCGTGATACACGTCATGATCATCAGGAATGGTGACTGTTGGTCGATCTCGAGTCAGTTCGCCAAACGACCAGCAGAAGCGGTACCA
>JAQWRC010000037.1 GCA_029243925.1 Phycisphaerales bacterium | reverse complement strand
ACTGAACTCGTCGCGATGCGGCACATTGATGGCTTCGACCTGCAGCCCTTCAATGGGCTCAAAGACGACCGCCTGCGGTCCCGATTCATCGACTGACGCCGGCTTGCACTCGATGAGTTCGACGTTGCCCAACTCAACCAGTTGGGACCACGGTCCATTTTCTCGAAGGAAGTTTGCCATTGCCGGCGTGGCGTACAGCGGCAGCTCCCTGGTCCCTGCGACTTCACGCCCAAGATGCATCAGTCCGGTGTAGTGCCCGATGTGGGCATGCGTCAGCATGATGGCATCAACGGGTTGCCGATTGCGCCCGGTGACGCCTGCCTTCTCGTGCAACAGTGTCAGTTGGCGGTCGATCCCCGGCGTCGCTTCGATGAGCACAAGTCGATCGGTTTCGCGATCGTGGATGCCGATGCAAGCAGGTGTTTCAACCCGCCCACTGCGTCGAGCATCGGCGCAGCAGGACTTTTCGCATCCGACATGCGGCAGGCCGCCATCCTGGGCACGGCCCAGAACGTACGCGTCGAAACGCGCGCCCTCAACATGTGTCAAGGGGGCCGTCTTCTGCGATGCGCATCCGGATCCGATCAGCAGCACGGCGATGAACAGTCGATTCAGCATCCCAGACACCGAACCACTTCGAAGATCATTCGTTCCTGTCGGGTTTCACTGATGGCGTAATCGATCATGCAGCGAAGCGCCTTGCCGGTATCGGGGATAGTGTATTTTTCCATCATCGACTCGAGGTATTCGATTTGATACGGCTTGAGCTGCAGATCAACCTGTTGTTTGTCCTGTGCCATGGGGCTCCCTTCAAGTACTGGTTCAGGGCACCATATGCGATGCCCATGGACTACACGATACGCCACGCACGCAACTTGATCGAATCAGCGCGATGGCCGGCTTCATGCTAGTCTGGCGGTTGATTCTTGCCTCAAACACTGCTCCTGGCGAAGGAACCACACGATGAAATTACTGACCCATGCGATCATGCTGACTGCATTGACCTGTGTGCTCATTGGCTCCGGCTGCGACGATGCTTCGTCGCCCAATGCCGCTCCCATGACAGATGAAGAGGCTGACATGGAGCTTTCACTCTTTGGCGCTCCGCCCGAAATCATCGAACTGGGCTCGATCGACATCAACGGGACGATCCTGATCGTCACCATGACCGGCACCGTGGCTCCCGACGAAGGGTTGTCACTTGAACTGACGCACACCGATGGCCCGAAGCCGACCATCATGAACGCCTGGGTGGGCACCGAATCCGGCGAAGGATCGAACAAGGATACGGGGCACAGTCACGGAGACGAGTTGCCGATCATTTGGCATGCGTACGCCGAGTGTCCCACGGCAATGACCGACGACATGCAACTGTGGATCGAACTCACATACGAAGACGGCACCGATGGCACGGGCGAACTGACGATCCAGGAGTCTTGATCAATCCGTTCCCCACGCTGAATGTCGAAGTACATGCCCAACCACCTCCCCGACATCGACGATCCGCAGATCCAGCGTTTCATCGACCGATTCCTCGAAGCGTCCGGTCGCCAGGACGTCAAGCGGGACGCCATCGTAATCGACATCTTCGGCGACTCACCGCAACTGGCCGACTCGCTCCTTGCCCTCGTCCTAGCCGGCATCAAGACGGCGACGTGCATGTCATTGTGGGAGTGGGAACACGACAACGACGCCCCACTTCAGCCGGGCATGCTATCGATCATCTGCGACGGCGCCGGCACACCCCGATGCGTCCTCGAGACCAAACGAGTCGAGCAGCTCGCCTATCAGGATGTCACCGCTGACTTCGCCCGCGCCGAGGGCGAACACGAACCCCTCGATCTCCAAGACGAGTTAGTTCTGGAGCACTGGAGAACGTACCACTGGGCGTACTTCATCCGCGCACTGGGCGCGATTGGCCGCACACCATCCATGGACATGCCGGTGCTGTGCGAGCACTTCACCGTGCTCTATGCAGAAGACGTTGCCAGCCGGTCGTGAACCGTGCCCGCTATCACAAGGTACCCGGTGCGCCGGAGCCCGATCCCTTCACGCAGATTCATCATCCTTCGTGGACGTTGTTCTAGCTGATTTCGTCCGAAGCGAAATGCCGGTCATCTTCTCGAAGAGATCCATCAATGTGACCGTCAGCCAGAGCCACAAGATGACCCACGGCAGCGTGCCCACCCAGAGGAATATCACGGCGGCCGTGTGATTCAACTGCTTGATCCCAAGGAACAGCAGCACACCGATCCCGGCAACAACCGCAAATGACAACAGCATGCAGACCACTCCGACGATGATCGCGGCAGCCGTCGGTTTTCGTCTTTTCACTTTCGAATGAATCATGAATCGCTGTTTGCAGAATTTCTGAATACCGATCATCGAGGGCGAAATCGTCACCGCCGCGACTCAGCTAAACAAACCTTCGTAGTGGCGGTGACGATTTCGCCCACCGGTGATAGGTGAGAAAGAACCTCCCACCATGTTCGATCACCCGAAAGATGATTCACAGCATTCAGTCTTCCTTAGTACTTTTGGCATCCTTGGATGCATCGGCTGATTTCTTGGACCCATCGTCGCCGCTGAGATCCTTGCCGATCCCATCGCCAATGTGCCCAACGCCTTCACCGACTCCTTCGACGATGGTGCCTGTTCCGCGAACTGCCCCACCAGCGGTGTCACCAACTGAATCAAGCGTATTCTTGCATCCAGTTGCTCCAAGCACGAGCATCATGCCTGCACAGATGATCATCATATGTTTCATGAAGTACTCCTTTCCTTTCGTATACTAATG
>JAQWRC010000019.1 GCA_029243925.1 Phycisphaerales bacterium | reverse complement strand
CTTTCAAAGGTGTATACATTCGGCCCAACCTTCCGGGCGGAAAACTCGAACACCTCACGCCACCTCGCGGAATTCTGGATGATTGAGCCGGAAATCGCGTTTGCTGATCTGGCCGCCGATGCGGATCTCGCCGAAGTCTTCATGAAGTCGATCTTCCGAACACTGCTTGAAGAGCGTGCCGATGACATGGCATTTTTCCGTGACCGGATCGACAAGAACTGCATCGACCGGCTTGAACACTTCATCGAATCCAGCTTTGAACGAATGGAGTACACCGCGGCGATCGAGGCGCTCGAGCAGGCTGTCGGCAAGGGAGTGAAGTTCGACTACCCGGTCGCCTGGGGCATGGACATGCAGTCCGAACATGAGCGATGGTTGACGGAGGAGCATGTCGGACGCCCAATCGTCGTGCAGAACTATCCGAAGGACATCAAGGCCTTCTACATGCGGCTCAATGATGATGAGCGAACCGTAGCCGCCATGGATGTGTTGGCTCCAGGTATCGGGGAGATCATCGGTGGTTCACAGCGTGAGGAGCGGCTGGATGTCCTTGACCGAAGAATCACTGAAATGGGTCTCGATATCGGTGATTACTGGTGGTACAGAGATCTTCGCAAGTACGGTTCCGTGCCTCATGCTGGATTCGGACTGGGATTTGAACGAACCATGGCGTTCGCCACGGGAATGGCCAATGTCCGTGATTTGATCCCGTTTCCACGCACGCCGCGAACCGCCACCTTCTGAGTTCCGATTTTACGCTTCAAGAGGGCATCTTTTCGGACCTTCCAAGCGAAATCAAGCCGCTAAATTCAGTCTTCTCCGGCCCCGCAGAAATAGTGTTGTAGACTTCCGAGGGCCCACTTTCGGGTCTGGAATGCGCTCCGTTCATTCGTGTTATCGCGGAGCAGGTGGGGCATTTTGTGGAGTGCGGGGGGCTTGGACAGGAAGTTGCATGTACTAGCATGATGAAACAGGCACAAATGCATTTACAGCATGTCGCCGTTGCAATGGTCTCTCTTGCCATTGCCGGTCTTGCTGTCGGTGCAGCACAGCAACCTGACCCCCGCTACACCCTTGATCTTGGTGGCGAGCTCTTCGACCCTCTGGTCGAGGTTCCGGACTTTCCTGAGTCACTGTCTCGTGTGGCTGGGGATGAGGCTGATCTTCATCTGATTCTGTTTGCTGAGTCGATCCGGGATGAGCACCTCATTGCCCTGCGTGAAGAGGGGCTGTCACTTGTTCAATACCTGCATCCGGGGACGTATGTCGTCTGGGGTGAGCAGCGCATTGTTGATCAGGTTCGAGAGCGGGTCCCAGTGCGCTGGATCGGCCCTTTCGCACCGGCGTGCCGGCTGCTGCCGCATCTTCGCATGCGTTCGAAGGAGCCCATCGCCATTCGGATGCTGGTCGTGCGTGCCTCCAATGTGACTGGAGTGGTTCAGCGTCTGCATGATTTTGGAATCAGCGCCATCGAACGTCGGGTTGTCGATGCAACATTCGAAGTCTTCGGATGCACAGTGCCGGGCGACCAGCTTGCAGCGATTGCTTCGCTCCCGGGCGTGTACACGGTTCAGCCCGTCCCCCAAGGTGGTGGTGATCGAGCTGAAATGGCTGATCAGGTGAACGCTGGCAATGTTGACGGCAACTCGATCGAGCCGGGGTATTACCAATGGCTCACGGACATCGGGGTCACGGGCCAAGGCATCACGGTGGCGGTCGTGGATTCGGGCATCTTTGCAAACAATCCAGATCTTGTGAATCGGATGGTGGACTGCGAGGGCGAAAGTTGCAGCGAGGGATTGTGCAGCACGCATGGCACCCTGGTCGCAGGAGC
>JAQWRC010000096.1 GCA_029243925.1 Phycisphaerales bacterium | reverse complement strand
CTGGCGGATGGCCTGTTCGGCATCACCTTGAAGGGAGGCAACTGCTCCTTGGGACAGCAGGAGGGCCAGTAGGGCGGTTGCGGTTGATCTCAAGAGATTGGTGTGTGGCACGGAGCCCTCCCTGGCTTCATGACGGGCGAGACGCCCGTGTCCGATTCATATCGGTCCACTGGCATCAGGCGCTGCAGGGAACGGCCATGAGGGCATGATCTTCCATGCTTCGCCGGCTGCATCTCGTACAATCGGTCCATGGCCGAGCCCACTGCCCATGAACGAATTCTGCTGTTGCGGCGGCAACTGGAGGCGGCGAACCGGGCCTATTACGTCGATGCCGAGCCCTTGATGCCGGATCGCAACTACGACGAACTCATGAAGGAACTGATTGGCCTGGAATCAGATCACCCGGAGTTGGCTGACCCCGCATCTCCCTCCTGCCGTGTCGGCGGTGAGCCGGTGGCGGGCTTTGACTCCGTCGAGCATGAACTTCCAATGCAGTCGGTCGACAACACCTACACGTACGAGGACATTGGAGCCTGGCTTGATCGTGTTCGCCGGAGTCTGGAGATCGAGGCGGATCAATCAGGTCCATTGATGTCATGCGACCCGAAGATCGATGGCGTGGCAATCTCGCTTCGGTACGAAGTGGGCCGTCTCGTTCGGGCGGTCACCCGCGGCGATGGTCAGCGTGGCGATGATGTGACGGCTCAGGTGCGTGCCATGCGGTCAATCCCACTGCGTTTGGACGGGGAGGCGCCAGAGGTATTGGAGATTCGAGGTGAAATCTTCATGGACAATGACGTGTTCGAGTCGCTCAATATGCGACGTGAAGCCGCTGGCGAGCCGCTCTATGCCAATGCCCGGAATGTCACGGCAGGGACACTCAAGAGCCTTGATCCTGCAGTGGTCGCTGAACGTCGGCTTCGTTTCATGGCGCATGGCATGGGCGTGCATGAAGCAGAGCGAGCCATGACCAGGCATAGTGAGTACATCGAGTACCTACGGAGCCTTGGCGTACCCGCCACCAGAGATCTGCAGGTTGTTCAAGAGTTGCCTGATCTGATTGCAGTGATCAAGGAGTTCGGGCAGCGGCGAGAATCACTTGGCTACGGAGTTGATGGCATGGTTGTCCGTGTGGATGACTTTGCCTTGCAAGCCAGGCTTGGCTCGACAAGCAAAGCGCCGCGATGGTGCGTGGCGTTCAAATATCCCGCCGACCAGGCGGAGACGACGTTGATTGAAGTCAACTGGCAGGTTGGCAAGGGTGGAACGCTGACCCCCCGGGCAACGATGGAGCCAGTGGAGTTGGCGGGTACGACGGTTCGTCATGCCACCTTGCACAATATCGAGGAGATCCATCGCAAGGACATTCGTGTCGGCGACCGTGTCGTGGTTGAAAAAGCAGGGGAGATCATCCCCCAGGTGGTTTCCGTGGTGCGTGCGGCACGGCCAGATGATGCAGTGCAGATGCCGCCGCCGGCGAGGTGCCCCGCATGCAGTGGGGAGGTTCAGCAGGAAGGGCCCAAGCTGTACTGCGTCAATGCGGACTGCCCCGCGCAATTGCGTGAACGATTGGCGTGGTTCGTCGGCCGTGATCAGATGGACATCGATGGACTTGGAGACAAACTGGTCGACCTTCTGGTCGAGACCGGATTGCTTAGGCATGTTGCTGATTTGTATGCGTTGCGGATTGAAGATCTTGTCGAACTTGAGGGGTTGGGAGAAAAGTCAGCGGCATCCTTGGTTGATGCGATTGATGATTCGCGTGATCGAGGTCTGGATCGGGTTTTGGCGGCGGTGGGGATTCGGCAGGTTGGCCGCTCTGCAGCTCGCACTGTGGCAAAGCAGTACCCGGACATGGATGCCTTGCTTGGTGCTTCCAAAGCATCCCTTGAGGAGTTGCCCGACTTTGGTTCGATCACGGCCGGATTGCTGCATGAGGCACTGCATTCCTCTTGGGGACAGGAGCTTGTTGATCGCCTCAAGGCTGCAGGCGTCCGCCTGACCAGTGATCTCTATGGGGCAGATGTGGGTGATCAGCCGCTTGCAGGCCGGACGGTTGTCATTACAGGCAGCTTCAGCTCCGGATCTCGATCTGAACTCACGGAGCGCCTTGAAGGCCTGGGTGCATCAGTTTCGGGCTCGGTGTCGAAAAAGACGGACCTGCTGGTTGCGGGTGAGAAGGCTGGATCAAAGAGGGAGAAGGCTGAGCAGCTTGGTATTGAGATCTGGGATGAAGCTGCTCTCCTGTCGGCGCTGGGGGCGTGATCCGGTAGCCTGTACGAATGGGCCAGCTTGCGCTTGGAGTTCGAAGTCTTCTGATTCGCTTGGTGATTTTTTTCATCATGGCGATTCTGCTCGCGTGGGCACTGGGTGGGACCTTGTGGCCACGGCCTGTGACGGCCAATGCGATTACGGGGACGACGGGTGATATCAGTTGGTCATGGAACGCCCGAGTCAGTTCCTATGACGCGTCGACTCCTCTGACCTACAGCTTGCAATGGACACGTGAGCAGGACACGCGAACGCATTGGGCTGATTGGACAGCTGTCGTGGGCTTTGTTTTTGATGGCGATGTCGGATGGACGGCTGCGTATCTCAAGCAAACAGAGCGATGGTCAATCGTGTCACTGCGTTCGGATGGAAGCATTGAGATCGGTGAAAATGTGGCGGACCGATTCGCCGCCAATGCCGTACTGCTCTCAAAGCGGCCCTAGTTCAGCAGCACAAGCACGACGACTCCAGCGAGCACGATTCGGTACCAGCCAAAGATCGCCAGTCCATGGTTATTGAGGTATCGAACCAGCCAGGCAATGGCAAGGGCGGAAGCTAAGGTGGCGACAACCAGTGCCAGAAGGACCTCGGGTACCCCAAGGACTTCAAACAAGTTTGGGCCTTCGCTGGAGAGGTTGCCCCAGAGTTTCCATACGCAGGCGCCGCCAAGAGTTGGCAGTCCAAGCAGAAACGAAAACTCCGCTGCCGCCTTTGGGCGCAGCCCGATGAGCATCCCACCGATGATGGTGACCATTGAACGGCTGGTTCCTGGAATCATGGCAAGGCATTGGAGGAGCCCGATGATGAGGGAGGCTTTCACGGTGAGTTCGGTGATGTCATCAGGCCCAACGTCAGAACTCTTTCGTCGCGGACCTCGCCCTACGATGGTCATGATGATGCCGCCGATGGCCAGGGCGATGGCCACGGTCAGCGGGCCCATCAGGTACTCATCGATGACTGCTTCAAATGCAAGGCCCAATACGGCTGCAGGGAGAAAGGCGACAACGATCGACAAGAGGAGGCGTTTGCCGGCGGGATCACGGCCAAGAAGGCCTCTGCCCATCTGGAGTATCCGTGGCCAATAGAGGCCGAGCACGGCAAGGATGGCGCCGCCTTGGATGACAATGAGCAGTGCGTTGACCGCATCTTCGACCTCCTTGGGTCGAGTCAGTCCAAGCCACTCCTTCATGAGGATCAGGTGACCGGTGGAGCTGACCGGCAGATATTCGGTAATACCTTCGACGAGTCCAAGCAGAATGGCATCAAGGGGGGTCATGTGGCAAATCTGTCCATTGAGCCGGTGTAGTGCTCATTTGAGGCCTTGGAGTTTCCCCAAACGGGAGAAGGGAATACTATGAATCGACCATGCAGCCCGTCGAGTCCAAACGGATCTTTCAGGAACACGGTGTTCGGTATACCGATCGCCGCCATGCGGTCTATACGGGCCTGTCCAAGACGACATCCCACCCTACGGCGGAAGAGCTCAAATATTTGGTCTCCGATGCGGGGTGCGAGGTCAGTACCGCCACGATCTACAACACTCTGGATCTCTTTTGCCGCAAGGGCTTGGTCCGCCGTCTGCTCATGCCTTCCGGCGGAGACCGCTATGACGCGGACCTGAAAGAGCACCTTCATCTTCGACTTGAGGATACCGGTGAAGTTCTTGATGTGCCCTTGGATCTTGCCGAGACTCTGCTGAAGGAGTTGGACCACAAAGTCATCGCACAGATTGAAGCACGCATGGGAGTTGGCATCGAGCGACTTGGTGTGCATCTTGTTGGGCATCGTGCAACTGATGACTGACATCGAGCACGCAGCATCGCCAGGCGTCAACCTTGCCATCATTGGCTTGCGTGGCTCGGGCAAGTCAACCCTTGGCGCTGGCCTCGCGAAGCAGTGTGACTTTGTGTTTGTCGATACCGACGACATCGTTCTTGATCGCTTTCAGGAACCGACCTTCGTGGACGTCATGCGAGTGCACGGTGAAGCGGCCTGGCGCCAGAGTGAAACCGCCGTTGCACGAGAACTTTTAGAGGGTTCTGGGCAGTTGATTTCCATGGGAGGTGGCATGCCCATCATTCCTGAGATTCAGTTGCTCATGCAGGAGGCGAGAGAGGAAGGCACGCTTATCGTGGTCTACCTCGATACGCCGATCGTGTTGTTGCAGCAGCGGCTCGCAGCCCAGCCGGGGGACCGGTCGACCTTGACGGGCATGGGGCTGATCGAAGAGATCGAGACGATCGCAGTGGATCGCGACCCCGTATACAGGGCCATGTCAGACATCATCTTTGCAGTGCAGGATGAGCCGATTCCCGACACATTGCAGCGGATAGCCAAGGTGGTTGTCGGTGAAGGTTGAATATGAGCGAGCGATCACTCGATGGGTCACATCGGGGTGAGTTTGCGCTTCATCTTTCTCTTGCGGTTGATCATCTTCCGGCCGAGGCTGGTTTTCATGCGAGCCCGGAATCCGAACTGGCGGACTCTCTTCCGCGTGCTCGATCTCTTGGGGTAATGCATGGCCATCGGTCTGAATCCTTGATCATGGGGCTTGGTGCCCACGTCTGAGAAGCCACACATCATAGCGAAATCCGGGCCAGGTTCCAGTCGCACGGCCTCTGTGGCTCAGAAATCGGGGTATCATCGCCTTCAGCGGTGAAGGACACCGTGGCGTTGGTTTGCCAGTCCGTTGCTGCAGGCTCTGCTGGGCCTGAGGCAAGGGGACTGATTCACCCACGCGAAACATGTTGATTGGATTGTGGTTCCTGCCGGAATATCCGGTTTGAGTAGGAAGTTGGGTGAACAATGGACAGTGAACGATTGGATCGGGCTGAGGCCGTGACCGGGTACACCTTCGTGGACCGCGGGATTCTTGAGCAAGCCTTGACGCACGCGTCCGCAACTGAGCAGCGGATCAAGAGCAACGAGCGGCAGGAGTTCCTTGGAGATGCGATCCTCGGCATCGTCATATGCGAGTACGTATACGGCACTTTCCCTGAGATTCTTGAAGGGGAGATGACGAAGATTAAGTCGACGGTCGTCAGCCGTAAAAGTTGCGCCGAAGTCGCTGAACGGTTGGAGCTCTTTGGCCTGCTTGAGATGGGCAAGGGCATGATGACGCGTCCATCGGTGCCATCCTCTATAGGCGCAGGTGCTCTTGAAGCGATCATTGGGGCGATCTTTCTCGATGGTGGTTTTGAGCCTGCGCGTGCGTTCATTCTTCGAGAGATGCGTCAGATGGTTCATCTTGCGGAGGAGTCCGGTCATCATCAGAATTTCAAGTCGGTGCTGCAGCAGTATGCCCAGCAGAACATGGGGCAATCGCCGGTGTATGAGGTGCTGGATGAGCAGGGCCCGGACCACGCAAAGTGCTTCGAGGTTGCGGTGGAGGTTGATGGGCGAACATTCACGTCCTGCTGGGGCTCAAGCAAGAAGCAAGCCGAGCAGGATGCGGCTCTGGAAGCGTTGATTGAATTGGGCCATGCGGTGCGCGACGATGACGGCATCATTTCAGTGAACTGATCGTGGATGTGGTCAGAGCAGGGAATAGACTGCGGCGGACAGGATCACGGCCAGCACTGCGGCCATGGCCCACCGCTGCTGTGATGCAGTCCCTTGCTCATCGCCCAGTGGTGGTCGGACCAGCCTCAGGGTCGACTCCGCGTCCTGGAGCGAGCGACCGGTGCGTGAGTAGTCCTGCGCGATCGCGATGATCAGTGACGCATCAAAGGGCCTCAGGCCAAGATGTCCAGCCCTGCTCACAAGCCCATCACGTTGTTCAGGGGTGATGGGGCCTTGCTTGAGCTGCGTGTAGGCGAGTTTGGCGAGCGTCCAGCGAGGATCAAACTGGCCTGGATTCAGTTGGGCGGCAGTCACATTTTCTCGAGCCACAGCGCGGCCGGCATCATTCCAGCCCCGCAGTCGAGCAGCATCATGCTCACCGACGAGTTTGAATGGAGTTGATGCTTGAGAATGCGACATGATTCCAGGCTCCTGATGGGCGAT
>JAQWRC010000001.1 GCA_029243925.1 Phycisphaerales bacterium | reverse complement strand
CATTGTCCCGAATACGCACGGGCGGAACGACAAGGCCGAGTTCAACCGCCAATTGACGTCGCACGACTGAGATTCGATCGAGAAGATCGCCGCCACGCGATGCGTCAACCAACTGCACGAGGCCATACCCAACTTCGATTTCCAGAACATCCATCGACAGCAGCTGTTCGACCGGTGCCTCGTCGGATGCTGTCGCCGCAGCTGACTGCTCCTCACGCTGCTGCTCCTTGGCCTGATGTGATCTGCTGGATGACACGCCCCAGGCGATCACGCCAAGCCCGATGGCGGCTCCCAGCAATGGCAGCGTCGGCAATGGCGTAAATGCAAGCATGCCAAGAAAGACGGCGACAAGAATGAGCGCCAGAGGCTGGGAGACCAGCTGCGATGGGATTTCGTTTCCGAGCGTCTGCTTCTCGCCGGCACGCGCCACGATGAGTCCAGCTGCGATGGCGATGATGAATGCGGGGATCTGTGAAGCGAGGCCGTCACCAATCGTCAATTTCGTGAAGACCGAAACCGTATCACCGAACCCCCACCCCTTGATGAACATCCCGATGGCGATGCCACCGATGATGTTCACGATGGTGATGATGACACCTGCGATTGCATCTCCACGAACGAACTTGCTCGCACCATCCATTGCACCGTAGAAGTCGGCCTCACGCGTCACTTCCTGCCGGCGTTCCCTGGCGGTCTGCTCGTCAAGCAACCCCGCGGAAAGATCGGCATCGATCGCCATCTGTTTCCCCGGCATCGCATCCAATGTGAAGCGGGCAGCCACTTCACTCATTCGCGTTGCCCCCTTCGTGATCACCACGAACTGCACAATGACCAGAATGAGGAAGATGATGATGCCAACGATCACCGATGAGCCTGCCACAAAGGTGCCAAATGCTTCAATGACATTGCCAGCCACATCCATCGCAGCCGCAGGCGTGGGCGCATCGGCATCGAGAATGAGACGCGTGGACGCAACATTGAGCACAAGGCGGAACAACGTTGCTCCAAGCAGCATCGCTGGGAACACGCTGAACTCAAGCGGCCGCTCCATGTAGACGGTCGTAAGCAGAATCACCGCAGCAAGTGAAATATTTGCGGCAATAAGGATATCCAGCATCGCCGGCGGCAATGGCACCACCAACACGGCAAGCAGAAGCAGAATCGCCGCCGGCACGAGCAGGTGCTTGTACCGACCCAACCCGAGGGCCACATCAAGCAGCGGATTGTGTGCCACACCCTGCTTCATCCAGCCAACCTCCCGTCAAGGCGGTAGACATGCGCAAGCAACTCGGCGACGACCTTGAAAAGATCGTACGGAATCGGCTGGTTGACTTCGACCTGCGCATACAGCGCCCTCGCAAGCGGCTTGCGCTCGATGATCGGCACACCATGCTGTGTGGCAATGTGACGAATTCGCATTGCCATCGCATCGGCACCCTTGGCCACCACCATGGGAGCAGCCATTGTCGATGCGTCGTAGCAGATGGCGACCGCAAGGTGCTCCGGATTGGTCACGACGACATCAGCCTTTGGAACCGTGGTCGCAATGCGCTGCATGGCCAGCTGCTGCATCATTCGCATGCGACGTCTCTTGTACTCAGGATCACCTTCGGCATCCTTGAGATCGTCCTTGACCTGCTGCCGTGTCATTTTCATGTCCTGCCGATATTTCCATTTCTGATACAGGAGATCCAGCAGGCCCAGAAGCAGCAGCACGCCCGCAACTCGCAGTGCGAGGTCGAGCAGCACCTGACCGATGATCGATGCAACTTGACCGACTTCGAGATATGGCAGCACGATCAATTGAGATTGGTAACTGACCACGGTCAGGACCGCGACTGAAAGCACCACGAGGATCTTCATCACATCCAGCGACACTCGAACGACTCCGCCGACACCGAAGAGCCGACGTGCGCCCTGGATTGGATTCAATCGTTCCGGCTGCGGCTGCAGAGGCTTGACCGTAAACAACCACCCGATCTGCACGAACTGGGACAGGAACCCGGCCAGAAGAAATACCGCCATCAGCGGCACGAGAATCTTCATGATGCCCATGCCAAACCGACCAAGGACTGCCCACAGTCCTTCTGGATCAAGTGCGTAGCCGAACGTGTCCATCGACATCGACTCGACTATGAGTACGCGCCCTTCCTGAAAGAGCACCGTGGCCGCCACCCAGGTCGCCACTGTGCCCAGAAGCAACGCGATCGCCGAGCCCAGATCACGACTGCTGGCAACTTTGCCATCAGTACGTGCCTCACGCAATCTGCGTGGAGTCGCGTCTTCGGTTCGTTCACCGAGATCATCGGTCATGAACAACTCCCATCACCCATTGCGAACCCAATACGTGATCGACTCGAGCGTATCGTCGATCGCCCCCATCCCAACATCCGCAATGACCACCAGACCACCCACCATGACGGTGAAGCCCACAAGTATTCGAAGTGGAAAGCCAAGACTCAGAATGTTCAGTTGCGGGACGGTTCTTGAAACGAAGCCCATCGCAATGCTCTGCAGAAAGATGATTGCGATGACCGGAGCCGCAACTCGCAATGCGACTTCGACGGCCGAAAGCAACAAGCCGGTGACCATGGTCAGCACGCCCGCATCGAAAACGAATGCGCCGAGTGGAACGTGCCCGAAACTGTGCAGCACTGCTGCCACGATGGCTTCGTGACCGCTGACGACCAGAAACCCGGCTAGCGCAAGAAAGAAGAACAACTGCCCGACGACATCCCCTTCGTCGCCCAGCGCGGGGTTGTAGAGCGTTGCGAATCCAAGCCCCATCTGCTGCCCCATGAGCAAGCCGCCCATCTGCATGGCAATCAGCGGTAGTGACGCAAGCAGTCCGATTGTCAGGCCCACCAGAATTTCGAGTGCGACCAGCGGCGCCAGCGACGCGAGATCCAGTGACAGTCCCTCTGGCGACACGGCCCCGACGCTGTACAGCGCCGGATACAAGGCGATTCCGAGCACGAAGGCGAGCAGTATCCGAACTCGGACAGGGATGATGTTTGACCCGAACACAGGTGCGCACAGCATCAGGCCGCCAATCCTGAAGATGACGAGCAATGCAGCTGGAAGATGAATGAGCAGGGTGGCCATGTGAATGTGTCATGCTTACTGGAGAGTGAACATTTCAATTGCAAAATCCGCGAGCTTCGTCATCAACCAGGCCATCATGGCCACGGATACGATCAACATCACGGCGATCTTCGGTACGAAACTCAGAGTCTGTTCCTGAATCTGCGTCACTGCCTGCACCAGGCTCACGATCAGACCAACGATCAGACCGGCGCCAAGAATGGGCGCTGACAGAAGCAGTGTGTACATGAGCGCCTGGCGAACGGCATCGATGCCTTCAGCTTCCACAGCGTGCCTCCTTTCGCCTGATGCAATTCGGTGCGCGCACTATGGCCCCCCTCCTGCGGCGATACCGGCCACCGCAGTCAATGTCTCTGGCTGCGTCACCGAGGTGAGCAGTGATCCGGAAACAAGTTGCCAGCCATCGACGAGAACGAACAAGAGCAGTTTGAATGGCAGTGAGATCAGAACCGGAGGCAGCATGAGCATCCCCATGGAAACAAGCATGCCGGCGATGACCAGATCAATGACGAGAAATGGCAGGTACACCCTGAATCCGATGAGAAATGCAACCTTGAGCTCACTCAGCACATATGCAGGAATGAGCGTGAGCATGTCAACATCACTTCGGACAAGCGTGGACGGATCAGACGTGTCCACACCGCGGTAATTCAGCATCATGTAGACACCCGACCAGTTTCCGGTTGCCTCGATCTGTGTGAACATGAAATCACGAAGCGGCTGCTTGGTCTCATCCCAAGCGGTCTCGTAACTTTCAATATCACCATCGACGTACGGCTTGATGCCCCGCTCGTACATCGCCGAAAGTGTCGGAGTCATGACGACCAGTGTGATGAACAAACTCAGGCCGATGATGATCTGGCTCGGGGGAAGACTCTGCGTACCCAGCGCCTGCTTCAAGAGTCCAAGCACGATGACGATGCGTGTGAAGCATGTGCAGAGAATCAGAATGGAAGGGGCAATACTGAGTATCGTCAGCAATGCAAGAATGTTGAGCGTCGTGCTGAGTTCGCCATCAAGTCCTGGCACGGCACCGGAGACCTCTTCAAGAACCTCGATGGGGTTCAGTGAAGCAACATCAGCACCGAGGTGTTCGGCTGGAGCGCCAGAGGCCGCACCAGCAGCAAGACATGCGGCCAGCACCACGCTGCACCAGATCAACTTGTCTGCGACACGGTTCATGCGAGGCGACGGCCTCCCAGCAAGCGGCGACGAAGGCGGCCAGCATTGCCCTGAGTGAGATCAACGGTCTCACCGGATTCCATCTCCTCAGTCGCCTTGTCCTGCTCACGAGTTAGCACTCCATTAAACGAAAGCAATCGGCCTGTTCCCTGGCGGCCAGCCTCAAGTCGAGTGCGAAGGTCCGCAACATCCTTGGGCTCAGAGAACTCCGTCAGTGTCTGCATGCGTCCGCCGCCCTGGTGCACCAGGATCATTCGATCCCCAACCTGAATCAGCAGCATGGATTGACCGCGGCCGGCGGGATATCGACCGTGAACCTGCACCACGCCGGAAGGTCGGCCACCACCGGCCAGTGTTCCACCGGCACGTCGCATCACGAATCGGACGCCTAACAATAATGCCACGACGAATCCCAGCGCAAGCAGGACGCGGACCACATCGTTCTGCCGGGGATCGAGCATTGAAAGAGATGAACTGGACGTCTCACTGGCCGCCGGCCTTGAACTGAACAGGCTGTTGGGAGCACCCAACGCCTTCGATTCGTTCACAGGGTTTGCAGGCGCCGCTGTGGCGACCTCGGGCGACGTCGCGCCCTCGGGAGCAGTTGCACCACTGACCTGCCCAGCCAATCCAAGCACCAGCACGCTGGATGCAACATAGAACAACGCATTTCGTACTGAACTCATCGTGCCATCCTGGCGTATCCGGTTCATCCTGAACCGGCGGGACATCCTGTCCCCTGTCCTTGGTGTCGATCACAGCAAATCAGTCGACGGTTTCAAGCCTGTTTTCTTTGGCGGCAGGCTCATCCATATGAGCTGCATTCATGCCCAATGGAAGAATTTCACTCACCCGAATGCAGAAGTTGTCGTTGAGCACCAGCACTTCACCACGTGCCACATGCCGACCGTTCACATAGACATCCACCGGGTCGCCGGCTGCCTTGTCGAGTTCAATGACGGAATCGGCATTCAATCGAACCACGTCTTCGACGACCATCCGAGTTCGTCCCAACTCGATGGTGACATGAAGATCCACGTCATGAAGCATTGACAAATCCACGCCGGTGGCATCTAGCCCAACGTTCGGGGGGCCAAAATCTTCCATCCCATGGTCCGCCTGCACGGCCGCCTGACTTCGAAGTTCCTCGGCAACAGCCTCAACTCGACGCAGTGCATCATCAGCCATGGACTCGGCGTCAACGTCTTTGGCACCAGGATCTTCTGGTGTTTTTGATGGCGATGATTCTTGATTTTTCGTCGGTTCGAAATCGGCCATCCCTGGCTCCCTGGCGCTGTAGCGCACTTTCTGCGCGTCCGGTTGGCCTGGCATCCTGCCCAGCACAGTTGAAACCGGCGCACACGTCCCGAAACCGGTCTCTGTGGGATCGGGACATCGATGTCATCGGTCGATGGCGTCGGATTACTCGAATGTCGATTCTTGCGCGGTGGCGTCAGTTGTTTGCGCGAAATCCTGTGCCCGCCACGATTACGCACTTGCGAATGACAGATTCTCCGGTCAACTCATCACGACCGAACCGATCCCCAAGCAGATCATGCATGCGGCGAGTCACGGTTTCAAGCCCAGGCTCGCGGAGGTGACGTGGCTCCGATGATTTCCAGACTGCGTTGATCTCCGAACGGATCTCATTGCGAAGACGGTCCAACTCCATTGTCAGGGAATGCTGATGGCGAGACTGGGCGTGGACCCAGATCTCCGTGTCGAAGACATGAGTGGCCCCTGATCGATTGTTCTCAAGACGATCATCAAGCACGAGCACCTCGATGATGCGATCACCGGAATCCTCTTCGACGCACAGATGGGCATCCCCTGCACAGTCGTAAGGCCACCGGAAAATGTCAAAATGCCCACCAATGCCGCCGCTTCGATCAACAGGACGCTGCCGACCAGCAGCAGCATGCGAAATCGACCCCGCCGCGTATCCAGCTGCGTCTCCTCAGGCATAGAATTCGATGATTTCATTTGTTGGTACATGCTCATTGTTCCCCACCTTGGACGATGGCGAGCTCTCCATCCGGAGATGCCGCAACCTGATCGTCGATCAATCGCTCAGTAAGAATGATGTCAACACGTCGATGTTCCGCGAGCGCCTGCTCCGTCATGGCACGGGCATCAAGAGGTTCACGATCTCCAACCGCCTCAAGACGGAAGACGCGATCGTCGAGCCCTTCAGCTACGAGAATGCGGTGCACTGCCTGAGCGCGGGCGAAACTCAGCTCGTCGAGGCTTGCCCACGGAGAATCCGCTGGCAGCCGTGTCGCCGCAGCGTGACCACGGATCAGTACGATATTTCGTCGCCCGGCAAGGAGTTCCGCAAATCGAACCAACTGGGCCTGGCCAATCTGACTTATTTCAGATGATTGATGTTCAAAGAGCTGCACGCCACCAATTGTGAACTGAACCCCATCGGCCACTCGCGTCACGCGAGCATGCGCGCCTTCAAGCCCCTGCTCACTGCTTTCACTCGTCTGCGCCTCGTCACCATCCGTCGATACGGACAGCGTCTCGAGAATTTCCACCATGCTTTGAGCCGGGATGTCATCCGTCGGAAGCACACCCACACCACCAGCAAAGCCGAACGCCTCCTGAATCGCGGTCACGACACGCTGGTATTCATGATCCTTCTTGAACTCGGAAAACATCTGCAGCAGTATGAAAAAGCACAAGAGCAGCGCCATCATGTCACCAAACGTCACCATCCAGCCGGGAACACCGCGGCGAGATCGACGACGTGGCGACCGCTGTTGCGATCGCATGCGATGGTTCATTCGATGCTGCATTGGTCAGGCGGCCTCACGAAATTGATAGTTCATCGCGTCCGCCATATCTGGCGTCGAACGGTGCAGTGGCGGCAGCCATGTCCTGAGGCGTGATTCAACCATTCGTGGGTTTTCGCCCGACTGGATGGCCAGCACACCTTCGATGATGAGATTCTTTGCGAGGGATTCCTCGCAGGTTCTTGCTTCGAGCTTGTCAGCCAGCGGAAGAAAGAGGAGATTCGCCAACAGTGCGCCGTAGAGTGTCGTCAGCAGGGCCGCTGCCATGCCTGCACCGATCGCCGAGGGGTCCTCCATGTTCGATAGCATGGCGACCAGGCCGATCAGGGTCCCGATCATGCCGAATGCCGGCGCGTACTTGCCCATCTGCTCGAACATGCTTCGCCCCGCCTCATGTCGCTCAATCAGCGTGTCCAATTCGGAGCGGAGGGTATGTTCGATCACTTCAGCATCGCTGCCATCGATCGCCAGATGTATGCCGGTGATCAAAAATGGATCCTGCACTTCCTCAAGCCGCGATTCCAAGGCCAAAATACCGTCACGACGGGCTGTTTCAGCCAGATCCACCAATGTTGCAACCTGCTCTGTGGCAGGCACCTGGCGGTGAAAGACGGTCTTGAGGCTGATTCGATGCAGCGAGAAGAACCTCGCCAGTGGGACTGAGGTCATTGTGGCCGCTGCGGCTCCTCCAAGCACGATAAGCATGGAAACCGGATCCACATACGCCTGCATGGTTCCACCCAGTGCCAAGGCAACTCCGATGCAGATGGCACCAATGACAAGTCCGATGATTGTTGACAGATCCACGTTCAACTCCTCCCAGAGATCCCCTGCCCATTGACAGGGGGAACGTTGCGGTCATCGACCCACCCAAGAAGCTCCTTCAGCCCAATACATGAGAAACCCACAGAGAAAGCCGCTGAATGCCCGCCATCGACCGTGGATCGCCTACCATGCACCCATGCGACGACCCCGCATCGCACCATGTGGCAACCGACACCGGATTCTCGGACGCTATTGCAGTGCCCTGCTTCTTTTCATCTGTGCAGGTCAGTTGGCCGCACAAGAGTCCTATGAACTCGATGATCAGGACACGTGGAAACTCACAGAGCAACCCGAGCCCGACAGTGCTGCAGGCCGCCTCGCGCAGATTCGCAAGATCCTTGCGCAGGATCGCCCTCGACGCTCACTGAACTTGGTTGAACGATGGATTGAGCGAAATCCAAGATCGCCAATGCTCGCGACAGCAACAATGATCAAAGCCGACTCCCTGGTCGCGCTCAATGACGAATACGAAGCACTCTACGACTATGAGTACATTGTTCGAAGGTGGCCCGAAAGCCCTGAATTCACGGAAGCGTGCGCGCGTGAGTTTCAGATTGCCGTCGAATACGCTCACGGCAAACGACGCAAGGCCTTCGGCCTGCGAATCGCCAGCGGCGAGGACGAAGCAGAAGAGTTGTTCATTCGAATACAGGAACGGATGATCGGAAGTCAACTGGCTGAAATGGCCGGGATTGAACTGGCCGACCTCTACTTCCGCCAGCGCAGAATGGATCTCGCCGCGGACATGTATGCGATCTTCATCAAGAACAATCCCCGCTCCTCCTATCTGGGCATGGCGCGGCGGCGACTGATCTACTCAAATCTTGCCACATTCAAAGGAGCCGAATTCGATGTCGTCGGGCTCCTCGAAGCAAAAGCCGAGCTCGAACAACTGATCGCTGTGGATCCGGCACAGGCAGAGCAGATCGGCGCACATGCACTGCTGCTCTTGATCCAGGATCGCCAGGCAACAAAGATGCTCGTCACCGCCGAGTGGTACCTCGACGTGAAAGATCCCATCGCCGCTGAACTGACTGTCCGGAGGCTGATTGAACGATTCCCGGAAACAGCCGCGTGCGTACAAGCTCTTGAACTGATCCCCACCATCCTTCCCCAGTTGCCAGAGCACGTACTTGCAACAACGCCAAACTACGCACTGCTTCGCCACGCGATCCTCGGCATCGCTGAGCCAACAGATCCGGAACCAGTTGTTCCAGTGGATCCCTTGGAGGCCACGCCATGAGTAGTAGATCAATGCTGCTCGCTGCCACCTTGATGTTACTTCCCTGCCTGCTTCATGGCTGCGCAGACGATCCGCGGGAGGGGTGGTCTACGAACTCGATCTATTCCACGAAATACAAGACCGTCGCGATCAATGTCTTTGAAAACGAAACCTACAGCCGTGAGATCGGCTACATGCTGACCCAAGCGATCATTTCAACGATCGAATCGCAGACGCCGTACAAGGTGACCAGTGCCATGAACGCAGACACGCTGCTGACCGGCGAAGTCACCAGCGTCGAATTGACCAGTCTGTCCCAGAACGAAGCCACAGGGCTCGATGAAGAAGTAATCGTGGGACTTACGATCAGTTTCAACTGGACCGATCTTGAAACCGACCGAACCATCATCGATCGAACCGGCTTCACCGGCGGTGGGCTCTTTGTGCCAACCTCACAATCCCGTGAAACCCTCGAACTCGGGGAAATCGGAGTCGTACAGCAGTTGGCTGATGATCTGGTCGATGAGATGCAGTCGGTCTGGTAAAGTCGGCAACTCAGCCAGTACACAGGCACACTGAAGACGACCTGCAGCCACCAAGAGAGGCTGCCTGAGCCAAAGGTCCACCAACGGGCATACTATTTCCCTGCACGGAGCGAGCATCTACCCATGGCACAAG
>JAQWRC010000325.1 GCA_029243925.1 Phycisphaerales bacterium | reverse complement strand
GGCGCCCATGCAGATTGCGCATGTCAGTGCCGTCGTGAATCCGGATGCACGGTCCATCATGATCATCACCGATGACGATACGTCGGATGTCCGCCGCCAGCCAGAAGGGACCGTTCGATCACGGGCAGGTGCTGCCCCAGGCTCCGATGAGTGACAGCAGATCGTTGACATCCACGACGCAGTCGCCGTTGACATCCTGCGGCAGATCGTCATCACCGCCGCCCATCGGCATGACGAGCCAGGCGAGATCATCGTCGCCCGCCGTCGCATCGAGATAGATGTAGTGGACGCCGTCGGGCATCACGACCTCGCCCTCCTCGCCGAAGGCGGGGAGTGTGAGGGTTGGACTGGTGACGTTGCCGATCACAGACATCTGGATGCTGCCTCCGCCGCGGAACACCATGTAGGCACCGTCGGCCGTGCGGAAGGAGGCCATGTCGCCGTTGATGCCTACCGAGCATTCGTGGCATTCGATGCCGATCAAGTCGGCGCCATCGTCGCCGACCTCGTCCTGCCACGACATTGTGAACTCCGATCCGGCTTTACCGTGGATTGCGAAGCGTGAGCCTTCTGTCACGGTCATCACGCCATTGGCGATGGCGGTGGTGCCGGTTGCGTCGGTCATGAAGACGCCACTAGCGGTGCCGAAGTCGATGTCGACGTCGCCGTCTTCGACTTCAAGGCCTATGGCGAAGTGTCCGTCGTTGGATTCGACCCAGAGTGCGCCGATGCCGGTGGCCGGATTGACACCCATGTCAACGTAGACATCGGCCAGGTCGATGAGTCCGAAGACGAGGTGGCCGGGTTCGCCAACTACGTTGATGACTCCTGCCATGTCGTAACTGCAGTGGGGGTCGCAGAAGAATGGGATTTCACCTGGAGCGGCGTCACTTGGAATCGTCCAGACCACTTCAGGGTTCGAGCCGTCAAGCAACTCATCAAGGCCGCCATCCCAGATGCAGTCGGACCCGAAGGTGACCGAGTGCGGGTAGCCGGAGGCGTAGTGCCAGTGAATGGTGTCGCCGGGCATCGCGTCAACGCTGGTGGGCGAGAACGACGTGCTGTAGGCGTAGAAGTCATGATCTTCGGCCAGTGCAATACTGGATACGAAAAGCAGGCCAAGCGTGGCGACGGTAGTCATGTGACGGTGCATGTGAATGGATCCCCTCTTCCCCAAATCAGGAAAGTCTGATGCTGTCCAGTCTATGTGTCACAGAGTCAGATCCAAGGGAAAACAATCCAAATAGGCATGCAGGGCTCGTATATGCGTTCTTTTCGGACCAGTTGAACGGTGGGAAGGGGCTCATTTCGCTGGTAGAATCCCCATCCTCGCATGCCACAGAGTGCATGCAGGGGGACAGGTGGCGGAGCGGTTGAACGCGCTGGTCTCGAAAACCAGTATGGCCTTCGGGTCATCGTGGGTTCGAATCCCACCCTGTCCGTTGATATCAACATTGTCGAGTGGCATGTTCAACGGGTGCATATTGTCTTTCGAAGGAAGTGAAACATGGATTTTCTCTTTGAGCTGATATTTGATGGTCTTCGATTCTTGTACTTCAAGATGAAGAACAACCGTCGAGCAAAGGCCTTTACCGCCTTCGCGCAGCAGCATGGTCTGGCATTCAGCGCCAAGACTGCTGGGTACAACGGAGAAATCATGCAGATGAAGACGCCCTCTGCCGCCGAGTTGAAAGACAAGGGCAAGAAACAACTCAGTCGAAAGGCCCGCCGTGCCAGTCGCTGGTTCGGTGACTCGCATTTTCAGACAAAGCTTTGGGCGTTCAACAGCAACCGTTTTCGTGGTGATTGGCAGGTCAACTGCAACATCATGGAGGGGCAGTGGAAGGGGCACTTGATGACCACCTTCGACACCCTCTGGTATGGCGGCAATACAGACAACGACGATGAGGGGGAGTACAGCTCGGTGTTTGCGCACTGCAAGGGCAACTTGCCCCAGGTGATCATTACGCCAAAGGGACTGCTCTCAATGGTCAAGCGACTTGATGAAGGGCAACTGCTCAACATGGGGTACCACCAGCAGCAGTTTGAACTGTCGGAGTTCAACAAGACGTGGCGGGTCACTTCCGTCGACCAGCGCCTCGCCAGTGATTTTATCTCGCAGAACATGATGGAGTTTCTGCTGGACCACAAGAATGAGAAGTGGCACGTTGAACTGAGCCCCGGTGGCGTGCTGATCTCAACCGTCTATACGCTCAGCCCGGCAAAGATCGAAATGGCCATGGATTTCCTCGCCGGCATGCTCGATCATATCGATGCGGATCTTCTTCGAGGTCAATCGCAATAAGCCATGCGTGATGGCAGTCAGGGGCAGGTGCCGAAGTGATCGATCACCAGCAGCAGATCGTTTCTTTGCCGGCGAATTGATAGGATTTCCGCCATGAATCCAATGCAACTCGCCGAACAGCTCTCCAACCGCAACTTCATCAACGGCCAGTCCGTGCCCGCCGCATCTGGGCGGACTTTTGAGGTGGTCAACCCAGCAACGATGCAGGTCATCGGCACAGCGCCGTTCAGCGAACAGGCGGATGTCGATGCGGCCGTCGCCGCCGCAAATGCGGCTCGATCGGAATGGGCGAGTACACCCGCGACCGAGCGTGGCCGCATGATCAGTGAGTGTGGACGTATTCTCGATGCGCACAGTGAAGAAATGGCGCACCTGATCACCCTTGAAACCGGCAAGGCCATCCGGACTGAAAGTCGAGTCGAAGCGCAATTGCTTCGTGAAGTCTTCGAGTTTCACGGTGGACTGGGCAGTGAACTCAAGGGAGAGACGATCCCCTACAAGGCAGGCATGATTCCCATGACCATCCGCGAGCCTCTTGGTGTGGTTGGCGCAATCATCCCGTGGAACGTGCCGACCTACCTCATGGGACTCAAGATCTGCCCAGCCCTGGTCGCAGGCAATACGGTTGTCTTGAAGTCCGCCGAGGAAGCGCCGCTGTGCATTCTGCGTGCGGTTGAACTCATGCACGAGGTGCTGCCGCCGGGCGTGTTGAACCTGCTCGCCGGATACGGGCCCGAGTGCGGCGCGCCGATGGCAGCCCACACCG
>JAQWRC010000091.1 GCA_029243925.1 Phycisphaerales bacterium | reverse complement strand
CTCGCCCGAAGTAGTTTCCACGCTTTTTCTCGATTCTGGGACTGACTTTTTGTGTCCTGCATCCGAACTTCAATGCCAGTTGGTTCATGGATGAGGTGAACTGCGGTGGAGACTTTGTTGACGTTCTGACCGCCAGGTCCAGTCGCCGTCGTGATCATCTCCTTCACATCGGCGGTGTCCAGTTGGATTTCAACTTCTTCAGGCTCAGGCAACACCGCCACGGTTGCCGTTGACGTATGCACTCGGCCTTGCGTTTCCGTTGCCGGTACTCGTTTGACCTGATGCGTGCCGCCCTCGAAGCAGAGGTTCGACCAGGCGCCTTCGCCTGAGATCGAAAGCAAGGCGGATTTGCAGCCGCCGGCTTCACCTTCGGAGCGTTCAAGCAGTTCGCAGGTCCAGCGCTTCGCGGTGGCGTAGTGTGAATACATCTCGACAAGATCACCCGCCCACAACGCAGCTTCATCACCGCCGACACCAGCTCGAATTTCAAGAATCAACGAGCCGACGGCCCGATCTTCCGCGGTGACCAGCAGACTCAGCAGTTCGTCGAGGAGGAGTTGGCTCTGTTGCGTGGCCTGCGCTATTTCTTCACGGGCAAGATCAATGAGCTCGGCATCCGTTTCCTCTTTGACAACGTGTTCCGCTTCCGCTTGATTGGCTTGCAGTACTTTCCATTGCCGGAACTGGTCGACGATGGCCTGCATCGCGGACTTCTTGATCGACAGCGTGCGCACACGGCGGTGATCGGAGAGTACCTCCGGGTCCAGCAGGTCGGCTTCGATGGCAGCATAGAGCTCATCGATGGCTTCAAGTTTGCGAAGCAGATTGTCCGTGAGGGGAACCATGAGTCCGTTCTTTCGTGCGCGGAACCTGCTCAGGCGAGCAGTTCGGGGCGCACCGTACCGTGGACGTCCGTCAGACGGAAGTCCCGGCCCTGAGATCGGTAGGTCATCCGCTCGTGATCAATGCCCAGCGTATGCAGGATCGTGGCCTGCAGATCATGAACGCTGATTGGATTTTCAGCGACGTGGGCACCCCATTCGTCCGTTGAGCCAATGACCGCGCCGGATTTGATGCCTCCGCCAGCCATCCAGATCGTGAAGCACCCGGGGTGATGGTCCCGTCCGAGGAAGGTGCTGCCGTTGCGTTTCTCATTCATGACGGTCCGGCCGAATTCGCCTGACCAGACAACGAGCGTTTCATCAAGCAAGCCGCGTCGTTTCAGGTCAAGAATCAGAGCGCTCGCCGGGCGATCCGTCGCAGCGCACTTGTTGGGCAACTGCGTCATGAGGTCATCGCCGGGGCCGGTGCCGTGCACATCCCAGCCCCAGTCAAAGAGTTGCACGAACCGAACGCCTGATTCGCACAGTCGCCGTGCGAGCAGGCAGTTGTTTGCAAACGAGGAATCGCCTGGATTTGCGCCGTAGAGTTCGAGTGTTTCAGGTGATTCCTGTGAAATGTCCATGACATCCGGGACCGAGGTCTGCATTCTGAAGGCAAGTTCATACTGCTCGATTCTCGAGAGAATCTCAGGGTCACCGAATGAATCCGCTTGTATGTGGTTGAGTTTGTTGATGG
>JAQWRC010000308.1 GCA_029243925.1 Phycisphaerales bacterium | reverse complement strand
TATAGTGCTGTTGCCTAGCTTCATCGCCTCATCAATACGTATAATCTCTCTGTCATAATCCGATTTTTGGTCTATAAGGCTTGGTATGAGCCGAAAACCAATGCAGGATATGAATGATGTTCCATATCTGAGTCGGAGTCTTTCACTGGGGTTCAGAACTGCTTCAGGTTCGATCGCCTCATGTAGAGCCCTCCCACGGAAATTGGAATCGGAGTAGATCTCGCCATGGCCAAAAGTTCCACGGAGTCACAATCCACTCGAAGTTCGCGGCGTCGCGGCGGATCGGATCCTGCTTCGCAGTTGAAGGGACGTCGGTTCGGCAGGGTGCTCACAAAGTTGGGCAAGATTACTCGAGATCAGGTTCATGAAGCCCTTCGAGTTCAGCGTGCGCGTCGTGACAAGGGCGAGCGAGATCTGGTTGGTCAGGTTCTTATTGAACTGGGGCTCATCGACGAGTTTGATGTGCTTGAGGCATTGGCCGGCCAGGCGGGGATGAAGTTCCTCCGGTTGGAGTCCGATGACATCGATTCGGACCTGATTGAAAAGTTGCCCGCGGAATCCGCCAACACCTACCAGATCGTTCCCGTGGCCTACGACGAATCGTCGAAGGTGCTTACGATCGCGATGAAGTCGCCTGATAATTTCCGAGCGGTCGATGACCTCCGTCTGCTGATGGGATTCAACGTCGAGGCGGTGGTGTCGCCTGAAGCCGACATCGACGCCATGCTCGATTCGCTGTACGGCAAGGCCGGCACATCGATGGTTGATGTCATGTCGGAAATCGGTGACAGCGATGCGCTGGCTGCCCTGCAAGGTCGAGGTGACTCGGTTGACCTTGAGGAGTTGGTCTCGGCCACGGAAGACAACAAGGTCGTGAGGCTCTTGAACCTCGTGCTCCTGCAGGCCATCAAGGACAAGGCCAGTGACATTCATTTCGAGCCCTTTGAGGACGAGTTCAAGATGCGCTATCGCATCGATGGCGTGCTCTATGAGATGGTGCCTCCTCCGCCGCATCTTGCATTGCCGATCGTCTCCCGCATCAAGGTCATGGCTGATCTCGACATCGCCGAGCGTCGCCTGCCTCAGGACGGTCGAATCGAACTGACCGTCAATCAATCCCCGATCGACCTTCGTGTTTCCGTGCTGCCGACGATGTTCGGTGAGTCGGTCGTGATGCGTGTGCTCGATCGTGGCAACGTGCAGTTGAGTCTGGACAAGGTCGGCTTCCGCGATGACGAGATCGAGGTGATGCGGGATCTGATCCGCAAGCCCAACGGCATCATGCTGCTGACCGGGCCGACGGGCTGCGGCAAGACCACCACGCTGTATGCCTCACTCAGCGAATTGAATGAGCCTTCGACCAAGATCCTGACGGCGGAAGATCCGGTTGAATACGACATTGATGGGCTGGTGCAGTGCCAGGTGAATCTTGATCAGGAATTGACCTTTGCGAAGCTCCTCCGATCCTTCCTGCGTCAGGACCCTGATGTCATTCTTGTCGGTGAAATCCGTGACCTTGAGACCGCGCAGATTGCAGTCCAGGCATCGCTGACGGGGCACCTTGTCTTTTCCACGTTGCATACGAATGACGCGCCGTCCACGATCATCAGGCTGGTCGACCTCGGCGTTGAAAGTTTCCTGCTGACGGCGACGGTTGAAGCGATCATCGCTCAGCGTCTGGTGCGACGAATCTGCAGCAAGTGCAAGGAAGAGTACACGCCTTCAGAGGCGGAGCTCATGGAACTGGACTTGCGTCCTGCCGATGTGTCCGGGCGCACGTTCTTCCGTGGCAATGGATGTACTGCCTGCAATGGCAGCGGATACAAGGGTCGTTTGGCCCTGTTTGAAATGATGCAACTCGATGACACGCTTCGTGAAATGATCATGAAGCAGGCTTCAACGTCGCACTTGCGGCAGGAAGCGAGAAAGCGCGGATTGCGGACGCTTCGTGAATCCGGGCTGTTGAGCATCTACGACGGGCGGACGACGATTGACGAAGTCTTGCGAGAAACCATCGGTGAAGAGGAATGAACACCGCATGCATGCGGTAGTGGAACACCATTATGCCTACGTATCAGTATGAAGCTCTTGACTCCGCCGGCAAACCACAAACTGGCTCGATCGATGCATCGACCAGTGATGATGCTGTCCAGCAGATACGCAGCCAGGGGTACTTCCCGACCTCTGTGCGTGAACAGAAGGTCAAGGGCGACTCCGGCAAGACGTCTAAGGGGCGGAAACAGAAAAAGGATCGTGGCGGCAAGAAGAAGGGCAAGAAGAAGAAGGGTGAGATCAACATCTCCCTGAGTTTTGGTCGTGTGAAATCCAAGAAGATCACGCAGTTCACCCGGCAGCTTTCCACGTTGCAGGATGCAGGCCTCCCGTTGCTTCGGTCGCTCCAGATCCTCGAAACACAGCAGAAGCCCGGCAAGCTCAAGACCATCCTCGGTGAAATCGTGGAAGACGTTGAAGCAGGCTCGACGTTGTCTGATTCGATGGCCAAACATCCAAAGGCATTCGACCGTTTGTATTCCAAGATGGTCAACGCAGGTGAAATCGGTGGTGTGATCGACCTGATTCTCCAACGTCTGGCGAACTTCATGGAGAAGTCCCAGCGATTGAAGGCCAAGATCAAAGGCGCCATGATCTACCCGGTCGTGGTCATCATCATTGCCGTCGTCATCGTGACCGGCATCATGTATTTCGTCATTCCGAAGTTCCAGGACATCTTCAACGACTTCGAGGTTGAACTTCCCGGGCTGACGATGTGGCTCATCGATGCAAGCAGTTGGATCGCGGGGACGCGGATCGACCAGTCCATCCCGGGCTGGATCATCATCATCGTGTCGCCGTTCGTCATTTTCTCCTTCGCGAAGCTATTGCGCAAGACCGGCTTTGGGCGTGCGGGCATGGACTGGCTTCTGCTGCGCATCCCCGTGCTCGGCGATCTCGTCGAGAAGACGTCCGTAGCTCGTTTCAGTCGGACACTGGGCACGCTCATCTCGGCTGGTGTGCCGATTCTCGAAGCCATCAACATTACTCGTGAGACGTCGGGCAACTGGGTCTTCGAGCGTGCGTTGACGAAGGTGCATGACTCCATCCGTGAGGGCGAGACGTTCGCCGAGCCGTTGCGTGAAGCCAAGGTCTGTGACTCACTTGTGGTCAACATGATCGACGTGGGTGAGGAAACCGGTGACCTGGATGTCATGCTCATCAAAGTCGCTGACAATTACGACGAAGAAGTCGATGTCGCCGTGCAGGCATTGTTGAGTCTGCTTGAGCCGATGCTCGTCGTCGTTCTGGGTGTCGTTGTCGGCACCATCGTGCTTGCGTTGTTCCTTCCATTGGTCTCCATGATCGAATCCGTATCGAACCCGAACGGTTGATTGAGCGTTGTAGGAGTATGACTGTGGTGCAATCCCACATCCAACTTGACGGACCCCATCGCCCCGTGCGACACGCCTTCACCTTGGCGGAGCTCATGGTGGTGCTGGGGATCATTGTCATTCTCGTCACGGTGCTCATCGTGACGGTCAATGGAGCGCGTGAATCAGCTCGGGTAGCGACGACGCGTGCCACCATGACGGCATTGACACAGGCGGTGGTGAGCTTCCGTGAGGATGTCGGGTATCTACCCCCGTTGCTGGATGAAAGCAGGACATTGATGGATCCCCCAGAGCTTGATGATCCCGATGTCTTCAGGCGTACGCAGGGGTGGTATTCAATCACGTCTCCAGCTGAGTACCTCATCGGGTACGGCCACCATGGTCAAGATGGATATGGCTGGGCACAGCCCGGGGATTCCATCGATGATTGGGCGAACGACTTCGACCCGGACACGCTGCCAGGCAGCGGTGGGGCTGAGGACAAGCCGGATGAAACATCACGCCTGGGGATTCGAGATCCAGGGTTCGATGGTGTCTGGACTGCGACTCGCGCAACGACTGACAAGGGGTCTCTGAATGCTCGGCTTGAGCGATTCAAATCAGGCAAGGCCGGGGATGATGGTCCGGTGCTTGGCCCGTACATGGAGTTGTCCAATCCTCGCCTGCTCGGATCTCTTGGGTGGGAGCATGACGATGAAGGCGGAATTGACGATGGCGCGGAGCATGATGACAGTCCAGGCTCGTGGGACCAGAAGTCGATGGATCCTGCGACAGGACGCCCTCGTGTGTACTTCCCGGGTGAAGAGGGGTACGACGAGCATGCGCCCAAGGTCATCTGTGATGCGTGGGGCAGCCCAATTCGCTACTACCGGGTGAACTATCCCACTGGCGCACTGAATCGTGTGTATCCGGCAACGCAGGATCCGTATGCACCCAGCCTGTCGCAGTTCATCGCGTTGCGTCCCTGGGAAATGGACCCGGGAACCGCGACTGATTTCTACGTGCCCATGGAAGACGCCATTTGGGGCGACTTCAACAGTCAACTCGACTCCGAGTCGAACAACTCCAAGGGTGACAGTACGACGTCCTACGCGTTGCAGACTGGTGAGTTCGCCTTTCTGTCGGGGGGGCCCGACCGCCGCATCAACAACTGGATGCGCAATGACTTCCTTGATGTTGGCGGCAATGACGGAAGCGAGCTGATCGACGACTGGCACTACAACTGGGGTTCGATTCCGAATCCGGGTAATCCGCAGTTCCCGGTACCGGCGACGGAAGAGGTCAACCTTGACAACATCGTGGAGGTCGGCTCATGACATGCTTCGCTCGATACGGCTCGCGGCCGCGAGTATCCGCCGGTGGTTGGACGCTGGTGGAGATGATGGTGGCCATCCTGATCATCTCGATTCTGGCGGGATTGACGCTCAGCATCGGCTCGGCCGTGCTTGCGTCATCGGAAACACGCCGTACGGATGACGCGCTGACGTTGCTTGACTCCGCAATGCAGGAGTTTTCAATCGTGCAGGGACGGGCACTGTCCTATGGCATCAACGGGGAGCCCCATCAGGACACCGACATGGGGCGAGGTTCGCGATACGACATCGACCTTGGGCTGACACTCGATGATGGGCAAGGCTGCGCATGCTATGGCGGGCTGGAGGTTATGGACTATACGGATGACGCTTGGCCTACCGAGGCGCAGCTGCTGTGCGCGCAATGGTGTCAGGTGACCGGGTGCACTGGTTCCGGGCCCGACAACTTCGAGGGCGTGGGGGCTATCGCCTTGTTGCGACTGCAACAACTGCCAGCCAGCCGCGACATCATCCGATCGATCCAGCCGGACCTGCTTGAGCAGATCAATGTTCTGACCAATGACTCCGAAGGTGACCAGGTCAAGGCAGCGGTTCGACCTGTTGATGCGTGGGCGAACCCGATTCTCATCGTGTTGCCCGGCCGTGAACGGGTCGACGAAGATGCGGTATTCGATATCGATGACACGGTCAGTACGACGGCCGAACGCATGCTCGGTTCGGCCAAGCATCGGCACGCGTACTTCGTCTCAGCCGGCCCGGATGGAAAGTTCGGCAGCCTCGAATACAACCCTGATGAGCATGATGTGGCCTCTGAGGAGTACAGGCGGTATCAGCAGACGCGTGACAACCTCTATTCCTACGAGGT
>JAQWRC010000082.1 GCA_029243925.1 Phycisphaerales bacterium | reverse complement strand
GACAAGGCCCTCGCCAGGCCCGCACGTTTCTTCATGCCCCCGGAGATCTGTGCCGGATATTTGTGCGACGCCTCACGAAGCCCAACGAGTTCGAGCTTGATCTTCACCATGAAGTCGATGATGCTCGAGTCGAGATCGGTATGCTCTTCCAGAGGAAGTGCGACATTCTCGGCGACGGTCAACGAGTTGAACAGTGCGCCGGACTGGAACAGAATTCCAAACTGCTTTCGGATTGCATTCAGACCAGGTTCATCCTGCTGAGCAAGATCCTGACCGAACAATTTGACCGTTCCTTCATTGGGCATGAAGCTGCCAACCATATGGCGCAGCAATGTCGACTTGCCAGAACCGGAACCACCCATGATCACCATGGTTTCGCCGGGATGAACCTGCAGGTTGATTCCATCGAGGACTGTCTGATCACCGAATCGTTTGACCAGCCCTTCGATCTCGATCACATTGTCCATCGCATCATTCATTCGCTGTCGGCATCTCCGTTGGAGGTGTCATCCGATTCATGCGCCCGGGGTGGCAGCGGTTCGCGTTGCTGTTCCGCAAGTGCCGGCGGCCATCCTACTGCCGCCTCCTGTGCCTGCCCCGTTCCGATGAGTACCCAGGCAAATCGATAGACAAACTCGAAACGTGCATCGCTTCGGCGAGTCAGAACGAACTCTGCTTCACCGGGAATGGTGCCGCCTTCGAAACGGAACCAATAGGGTATCCGTACAGCCGACTCATCGTCACTGTAGACCGCTTCACGTGATTGATCCTGCGTGACCCCTTCCAACAAGCCCCATCGCGCCTTGACTTCATTCAGAAATCGCCCCATCGACTCGCGAGGAACATCCTGCGTCTGCGTGAATCCGGATTCAAATGCCTGCAGGTCACCACGTTGGCCGGCGACAATGGCGGCATAGGGTCCTTGAAGCATCGGAATACGGACCGCATCGTTCCACCAGAGCATGCCCCATGTGGTCAGCGGAGTCGTCAGAACACCCAACCCAATGCCGATCCACGCGGCCGTACGACCCAACTTTCGCGTGCGCCGCACATCACGCAGACCCAGCATGCCAAGCGGGATGGCGAACACCGTCACGACTGGGCAGACGCCCAAGCCAAGCAACATGGACAGCACGGACCAGGCACTTACCCCCGATGGACGTTGCGATGCAGGCGAGGTATTCATCCGCCCTCCTGTTCATCCACTGCTTCAACTGCAGGGATGCGAATAGGCTCATCATCCTTGACTTCAAACGACAACTCCACCAGCAATGGTCGAAGTGTGAACTGTTGCGAAGAAGGCAACATCGCAAAGCGGGCTGCGCCATTGAACTCACCCGATTCAAATCGTCCGATGACCCAACACTCAACGCGAAACGCCAGCAGCGATGGGCCTTGCACAGGCTGGCTCGACCCGATCCGGACTGATTCGAACGCTCCGAATGTGGACTCCATGGACGTCGCGAATAGGGTGATGTCCTCCAGGCTCACGGCTTCAGTTCCCTGCGACCATCGTGTGGACGCCAGTTCCGAATCACCAGCCATCGATGTCCGGAGGAAATCATCAAGAATGACCACCATGTCCTGCTCTTGTTCAGCCTGCTGCCAGGTTGCAAACCGTTGCGCCGCCCAGAATGTGACCAAACTGAGGACCAGACCAACGATGATCGCTGTAATGCAGAGCCGCCGTCCCTTCAGGCGTCCACCGGCATCGCGAATGCGTCGCAGCGCGATCAGGCCAAGAATCGCCCCCAATGCGCTGATGGGTGGGCAGAATGGAATGCACGCGAGCACGATCGCCACGACGGCAAGGGCCGACACGCTCGGGCGGGAGGTCTGGTTTGAGTCTCGGGGCAGGGGGTCGTTCATGGCGAGCAATCATTCTACTGATCGTGCGATACACTCGAATCATGCCCACCCCCCCTTCTCAGTCCATTGACGAATCCATCCGCCGGGTCACGGTCATGGGACTTGGCCGATTCGGCGGTGGCCAGGGCGTCGCTCGCTGGTGGCTGGATCGTGGAGTGGATGTGCACGTGACGGATCAAGCCACGCAGGATCAGCTGGCTGAACCCGTGGCAGTGCTCAGGGAGCATGACAGACACGATCAACTCACGTTCCAACTCGGTGAACATCTCGAAACTGACTTCACCGAGACCGATCTGGTGGTGGCAAATCCCGCTGTTGCTCTGCCATGGGCGAACCCATACCTGCAGGCGGCTTGGGCCGCCGGAGTTCCGGTGACGACGGAAATCGCCCTCGCCATCACTCACCTGAACCGTCGCCGGGTCATTGGCATCACCGGGACGGCCGGAAAATCGACGACGGCAGCCATGACACACCATGCCCTGCTCGGATGTGGCGCCCGAAGCATCCTCGCTGGAAACATTGGAGGCAGCCTCCTTCTGAATCTCGAGGAACTTGAACAGGTCGATGCCGTCGTACTTGAACTGTCCAGTGCCATGCTCTGGTGGCTTGGGGCGACTGATGATGCGCCTCCCGGCGCCCCCAACTGGTCACCTTCCATTGCAATCACGACAAACGTCGAAGCCAACCATCTCGATTGGCACGGTACGGAATCTCACTACCGCGCATGCAAGAAGGGAATCACACGACACCAACAGCCAGGCGATCACGACATCGCAGCCGGTGAGCACGATGAACTCCTGCCGCTTGCCGTTCCAGGCATGCACAACCAGCACAATGCCCAACTGGCGATTGAAGCCGTCACACGGATGGGCTGCGCGTCACGTGATCAGGCCATCGAAGCGGTGTCCACCTTTCCCGGTCTTCCCCACCGTCTGGAACGGCTTCCATCCTTTGGAACAAACGCGTGCTTCAATGACTCAAAGTCAACGACTCCAGGGGCAACGATGCTCGCCATTGATGCCATGCCGGATCCAGCTCGGGTGCACCTCATTGCCGGCGGATACGACAAGGGCCTCGAAATGGATGCGTTGACCCAGCGAGCCCCATCACTTGCGGGCCTCTATGCCATCGGAGCGACGGGCGCCGGCCTTGCGGATGCATCTGGAGGCCATGATTGCGGCACGCTCGAAGCCGCCGTCGCCTGCGCCGTCTCCCGGATGCAAGATGGCGATGTCCTGCTGCTGAGTCCAGGCTGTGCAAGTTGGGACCAGTTCGACAACTATGAAGAACGCGGCAATCGCTTTCGATCAATACTCGATGCGATCAGGCGGACTCCATAGCGCCGATCAACTCACGCAGGGCCGAACAGCCCTGCTGCTGCACCCATCGATCAAGACCGCGAAGCATCTTGCGTGGCGCACGTGGACTGTGGAACAGCGTCGTGCCCATGCCGACCGCGGATGCGCCCGCGAGGATGAATGCCGCCGCCTGCTCCCATGAACGCACGCCACCGAGGCCGATGATTGGAATGTCCGCATCACGAGCAACGGCATCGTAGACCCGTCGCACCATTCCAACTGCAGGCAGATGGATGGCTGGCCCACTCAGGCCGCCCGGTCCGTAGCCAAGTCGAGGTCGGCGTGTGCGGACATCGATCGACAACGACGGAATGGTATTGATCATGGTCAGGCCATCTGCACCGGCATCTACCGCGGCCTGAGCCATCTCCACAGCATGCTCAAAGAGCAGCGGAAGTTTGATGAATAGTTTTGTTCGAGTCGTGACCGAACGAACCGCTGCGACGACTTCGGCCAGATCCGAGGGGCCTTCGGTGAACTGACGTCCGGTACTCGAGTTGGGACAGGACAGGTTCAGCTCGATGATCGGCAGGGATGCTGCCCCATCGAATGCGGCGGCGACCCGCACGTAATCGTCCAGACAGTGCCCGGCAACTGATCCGATGAAGACGGTCGGATGCGAGGCCAACGTCGGCTCGACCTCAGCCATGAATGAATCCAGCCCCTTGTTGGCCAACCCGATGGCGTTCATCATGCCAACTGGAACATCGGCGACTCGCATCGGCGCGTTGCCCGTGCGGGATTCAGGCGTGATGGATTTGGTGGTGACGGCTCCGAGTTCACGGAGATCCAG
>JAQWRC010000258.1 GCA_029243925.1 Phycisphaerales bacterium | reverse complement strand
CCATCCGGGCAACCACCCTGAATGACGAACTGAGGAATGATCCGGTGAAAGATCAGGTTGTCGTAAAAATGATCCGCAGCCAACTTGGTGAAGTTCTCAACGTGGCCTGGAGCAACATCATTCCAAAGCTCGACGACCATGTCGCCCATCGTTGTGGAAATTCGTGCTTGTGGATACGTGCTCATGGTGTTCTCTTTCTCGTGTTGAGGGGCGTCAGCCGCCCCGGAGTTGTTCAATAAGACACTGCCGGACTGCAGCGGCATCAGCCTGCCCACCACTTGCCTTCATCACATGCCCCACCAGACGGCCGACGGCCGCATCCTTGCCTGCAGCGAAATCTTCCGCCGCCTGCGGTTGCGCTTCGATCGCGTCAGCCACCCAGGCATTCAACGCGCCTGTATCACTGACCTGAAGCAGTCCAGCATCCTCGGCCAGTGATTCTGCCGTATCGTCGCTGTCGCACAATCGCTCAAAAAGATCTTCGGCAGCGGTGGAGCCGATTGCGTTCGTTGCACGCATTGCCACGACGCCAGCCAACTGCTCTGGGGTGATTCCAAGTTCATGCACTTCACAATTCCGCTCATTCGCAAGGCGGGCACCGGCGTTCAACAACCATTTGGCTGCCTGTTGGCCAGCATCATCTGAAGAGATGCATTCGACACAGGTCTCAAAGAATCGGCACAGGTCACGCTCGTCCACAATGGCTCGTGCGTCCTTCTCCGAAAGTCCAAGCTCGGCTTTGAAACGAGCTCGCAACTGCATTGGCAGCTCTGGTATCCGAGTTGCGACATGGTCACGTTGTTCCTGACTGACGACGACTGGGATGAGATCCGGCTCGGGGAAATACCGGTAATCGTGAGCATCTTCCTTGGCTCGCTGAAGAAACGTCGCTTGCTTCTGGTCGTCCCAGCCCATGGTGGACTTCATGCCCGCGCCCATCTCGATCCCATCAACCTTCCACACCTCGACCTGACGAACCCTCTCGTGTTCGATTGCGCCTTGCACCGCTCGAAATGAGTTCAGATTCTTGATCTCAGCGATTGGTGTGGCGACGGTGCTGCCGTCATCAAGCTCGATGATGACGTTGATATTGGGCTCGAACCGCATGTGCCCCCGCTGCATCACACCCTCGGTGACACCGAGGAATCGGCAGAGGTTGCGCAGCTCCTTGCCGAAAGTAACTGCATCCTCCGCACACGTGAGATCGGGCTCCGTCACGATTTCAAGCAGAGGGACTCCCGCTCGGTTGTAATCGACGAGCGAACCCTCATAAGCACGTCCTCCGGGAAGTTCGTGTCCGGTCTTTCCGGTGTCCTCTTCCAGGTGTGCCCGGGTGATCCTGATGGTCGTACTGCCGCCACCCGCTGCTGGAATCGTCAACTCCCCCCCGGTGCACAAGGGAAGGTCGTATTGGCTGATCTGGTACCCCTTGGGGAGGTCGGGATAGAAATAGTTCTTGCGGTCCCACTTGCTGAACGAGGACACTTCTCCGCCCAGAGCCATGCCAACCATCATGGAAAGTTCGACGGCCTCCGCATTCATCACTGGCAAGGCGCCGGGCAGTGCAAGAACAACCGGATCACACAGGCTGTTGGGTGGAGCTTCCCAGTTGGCAGGATGGGCGATGTTCGCGGAACGAGAAAACATCTTGGTTCGCGTGGCAAGTTCCACGTGAATTTCCATGCCGATCTTCAAGGTGGTCGAGATGATCTCGGCCATGGGAATCACTCCTTCCCGGTGTGCAGACGTCTTCGGTCGCACAGGGTACCATCAGGGCATGATTGACCGAAGTGACGTTGCCGCACGTATCGCAGAGACAGCTGTCCTTCGGGGTAATTTTACGCTCCGAAGCGGGCGAACCAGTTCCTACTACATCGACAAATATCTGTTCTCCACCCAGCCTGACATCCTGCTGGCCCTCGGGGCACTCTTTGCACAGCGAATTCAAAAGGGCACAACCCTCCTTGCGGGTGCTGAGTTGGGGGGCATTCCTCTGGTCACCACCGCCTCGATGGCCTCTTCGATCCCGTGCCTGTTCATTCGCAACGCGAAGAAGGAATACGGAACCGCCAAGATGCATGAAGGCGTGATCGGTCCGGCCGATCAGGTTGTCATCATTGAAGATGTCGCCACAACCGGCGGCCAAGTGCTTGAGGCCGCACGTACGATCGAGGAAATGGGCGCCAAGGTGAACATGATCATCTCGGTCATCGACCGACAGGAAGGCGCACGCGAACGCATTGAGGCATCGGGATATTCATTTGAAGCGCTGTTCACTGTTGCCGAGTTGGGTATAGAAACGCCCGAAGAATGAATCACAGACGATTCAGGGCCCACTCGGAGCAGGTGCATCCCCCTGCTCTCTATTCAACTCATCTTCCAGCATCTGTTGCGTGCGGCGTTCAATCCACTCTGCCAATGCTTTGACTGTCTGATCAGACGATCGCAGGCTTGAAATCAACAGACCATTTTCAAGGACCTGCAACGGATCGCCTATCTCAAGCAGACGAATCAACGTGATCATCGTGATCAGTCGATTGCCATCGGCCAGGCCATCCTCGGAGAGTGATCTGAAACGCTCCGTGGGCTTCACCACCGAAAGGAACCAGGCTTGTTGGATATCGTCACAACGATGAAATGCTGCAATGATCGCCTCAATGCTGTGCTCCCGTACCTCTTCGGAAAGCGTTGCATTTATTCTGTCTTGCGAATCATTGGCAATGACCGCCGCAAGCAGAGCCATATTCGTCAACTGGTCAGCGGTGATTTGTGCCGACTGCACAGAAAGTATGACCCCGGCAGCCCAGTCGTCATCAACGCGGATTCCATCGATTCGTATGGGCTCGCATGTCGCTTCTGAACCAAGCAGGCCCGGTGTGAAGACCGTGTTTTTTGATGAGGTGTTGTTGCCCGCAATAAAGTTCGAGATGCCTCGAATGATAAGGCTTGATCCCTCCAGCGGGAAGAGATTCAGCACACGACCGACCCATGTCATGCGCATGTCTACTTGGAACGAATACGATTCATACGGTCCAAGTCGAAGGCGCTTACCGATGTCATAGATCACGGGGCCGTATCGAATTGGCTTTGAGCCCGTCACCCGAAGATCTGACTGGAGCAGCAGCAGTTTTCGAAGTGGACCTTCCGGGCTGATCGCCATTGGCATCGACGTGTTGTTTGAAATCTCCACCTCAATCTGAACCGGATCGTATGCCTGGATGTTCTCCGATACGGGAGCGATGGTGAATGACACGGCACGACTCGGGTCTGCCGGATAACGATCAACACCGCGAGGAATCGTATTCACCAGCGCCGTCATTGCCGCAGCGGTCTCACTTGGTGGAAGTGGAGCTCCCAACAAATCCTCGAGGCGATGCTTCGACCAAATCCCCACTAGTGTTCCCGTCGAATCTCTGGCAATGGACAGATACCGTTCGGCCGCATCCTGCAAATGGCCCTGTTCCTCAAGAATCATTGCCAAGCCAAGGCTCGCAGACGTGTCACGTTCTACCAGCGGTTCAAGGGTCGATGTTGCATCCTGAAGATGGCCTTGGCGAAAGAGAATCCACCCGTCGAAACGGGCCTGGGCCAACTCGCTCAATTGACTCAGTTCGTTGGCCGAGGCAACCTGAACTGCTGCGTGCTCGGCGTCCGCTCCAAGCCACAACTGCAACCAGGCCAATTCCAGCTTGGCCGCCGCCCGCTCCTTGCTTGAATCGTTGGGACTGTTTTCCAGAATCTTGATCGCGTTGAGATAACTTTCTTCGGCGGCTGCAAGCGCGTCGGCCGCGGCATCGGATTCCGAATCACTGGCAATCACTGCACGGACCGTTGCAAGCGTTGGAGTCAGTGGCGCTTCCAACAGAGCGAGGTCCAGCGGAGACATCCCGGGATTCTGTGAGCCGGTCATCGAGCGGTACATCTTGTTCATCTCAAGTTGGCGGGCCTGGATGGAAGTCAACGCTTCCTCACCTTTGCCCGTCGCCCACTGTGCCATGGCAAGATCCGCAAGCAAGTTGTTGCTCGGCGCCTGCTCTGAAACGATGAGATCCGCGGCTGAAAGTGTGTACATGCGATCTGCGGATTCATATGCCCCATGCTGCATCAGCGCATTTGCCAGGACGGTTGGCGTGCTTGTGTCAGTAAGATCAGCCATCAACAGGCTTACGAGCAGTTCGACCGAGGCCACTGGATCATCAACACGAGTCTGAAAATATCCCGAACCAACCGCCATGGCTTCGGCGAAGGATGGATCCAGAG
Organism: Phycisphaerales bacterium; assembly: GCA_029243925.1. GTDB lineage: Bacteria > Planctomycetota > Phycisphaerae > Phycisphaerales > SM1A02 > SP202. The sequence goes on along the minus strand of JAQWRC010000258.1, from coordinate 2,061 downwards.
TCATCGATTCGCCAATCCACTTGCCAAACAAATCCTGATCGCCTGTGCGGCGATACAGCATGGCGAGTTGAAATGCCAATCGCGATGAAATCGCTGGACCCAGAGCAGCTCTATTTTCAGGCTGAAGAAGTATCTCATACGACCTGATTCGCTCAGCAGCCAGTTGGAACTGATCGATCGCCATGACCAGGAGGCGAAGTTGCGCTACCTGATCGTTTGGCGCCAGCGACAACAGATGCGCCGTCGCTGACTGAATCGCCTCTTCCTGCTCACTGAGTACGGCCACCTCCAGTGAGCGATACGCGATCTCAATATCTTCGGGAGCAAGGTGAACCGCTTCCTCAAGAAAGACAAGTGAAGACTTGATCGCTTCAACTGAAATCGGTGGAACAGCCAACATGTCCGTTGCATACCGGGCCAACTCAATCGCCAGACGATTGTTCGTCCTCTGGTCGGTCGATCTTGGTTTGGGAGACGACTCGCCAATGGCTGCTTCCGGAGCGGTATCCGTACTTTGGGCCATGGCGCCGCCCATGCAAGACAGCGTCAAAACGAACATTCCAAGCGTCTTTCCGACGTACTTCATGTGCCTTCGGGATCCTGGAATGGTCGGGCTGCCAGTGCTGCCATGGGTGAAATGGTAGGCGGGCAGCCCAAACGCTGCCACCAAGACCCTATTGGTGAGATGTGGTGAAAAGTGAACTTGACGGCCCACCCCTTGTTCATTGACACTCCCACTGGAGACTGATACCGTTCCATGTTCGAAATCGCTTATAAAAGCCCTTTGCGGGGCGGTCCACACACATGGCAGGCTCTCATGTCCTCACGTTCTGCATCACTGCTCGGTTGGCTGGCCTGCCTTGTCACTATTACGGGCTCCGCCTTCGCTGCCCCCCCATCATCCCTCTCTGGGCTCGTCACCAGAGTGAGCTTGACTGATGCCCAGAAGAATGACATCAAAGCATATGCGGACCACTATCTGGGCCTGCTCCAAAATGGTGGTGTCGAGGATGTGATGCGAGCGCGGGCGAAGCTCATTGACCCCATGGCCAACATCATGAGTGGATCGAGTTCGCTTTTCCGTTCCACCTACGCTGCAGATGTACTCCCCACGCTTGAAAACATCATTGATATGGATGATGCCTATCGCAGCATCAATGCACTGCAGGTCGCGGGTTTCCTTGGGACCGAATCCACCGTCAACATTCTGGTTGAGCGCACAGAGGTATCCTCCGTGCCCTCGGCTGAAAAAAGGCTTTGGGCTGTCATCGCGCTCCGGGAGGCAATCAGCCGCGGAGATTTGACCAGCCGAAAAATCAGTTCCGCTGCCCGCAATCTCGCTCGCGCAAGCGAAGAGGAGAATGACTGGAAAGTCCTTGCCCGAGAATTTGAAGCCATTTCCAGCATCGCCCGAAGCCCAATGGCAAAGGACCAGGGTGGTGAAGAACTCCGATCCCTTGGTCGAAGGTTGCAACTGGAGATGGTGACCGGCACCATTGATCGACTTCTGCAGCAAAACAGCGGCACTTCTGTCGAGCTTCTGTACGCATTACGACCAAGCATTCTGGATATACGGCAGCAGTACATCGACCCACAACTCATGGATCACCGTCGCGAGGTTGGCTTGGGGGTTGCGCCCCAACTGGGCCGGATGTACGACGTGATTCTTGTGCATTTTGATGGGCTCAGGGAAGAGCCGGATCTTCAACGTGTTTCAGGCTTGACCCTCCGCCTGAGCGAAGAAACACTCAAGCTCATCGACTCAGATCTCCGGAGTGGAGCCGCTGTCAGTGTGGATTCTTCGGGCCCGTGGGCTGAGGGCCAGCAGGCGGTGATTCAGAACAATCGCGACGCGTGGGCTGAAATCCTCGGCGGATCTCCATACGACGGCCGCTGATCTCCCCCGGCGAAACTTCCATACGGAAACGCATGCCCGCATCAGTGGGTGGACGACATACCATGTGACACGGCATACGACTGATCTCCAGTCGGCGTTCCATGGATGGTCCGATGTTCCGCCTGCTTATTCCAATCTTGCTTCTGACTCTGGTCCTGTGGTCC
>JAQWRC010000256.1 GCA_029243925.1 Phycisphaerales bacterium | reverse complement strand
ATGGTTTGCTGACAGTTGGCCGTGGGCAGCGTGTGGGCATATTTTCAGGTGCTGGGGTGGGCAAATCGACCCTGCTTGCCTCAATGGCTCGGACGACATCCTCTGATGTGTCCGTGATTGCACTCATTGGAGAGCGTGGACGTGAGGCCACGGAGTTTGTTGAACGCATGCTGGGTACTGAAGGGTTGGCGAAATCCGTGGTCATCGTGTCAACGGGTGATGAGCCTCCCCTGCGACGAGTTCGCGCCACACAGCTTGCAATGACCATTGCCGAGGGGTTTCGATCTGAGGGTTCCGACGTTCTGTTCTGCATGGATTCATTGACGAGATATGCGCGTGCACTGCGGCAACTTGCTCTGGCCTGCGGTGAACCGCCTGCGACACGTGGCTTTCCCGCATCCGTCTTTGCCCGATTGCCGGTCCTGATCGAACGAGCGGGCGCCCTTCGGGGTGGTGGCTCCATTACCGGGCTCTTCACCGTGCTGGTCGAGGGAGATGACTTGACCGACCCGGTGTCCGATGCTGCCATGGGAATGCTGGATGGTCATATCGTGTTGTCGCGTGACATCGCCTCGCGTGGCCGGTTCCCTGCGGTGGATCCACTGGCATCCGTATCACGATTGGCTGATGCCGTGAGTGATGACAACCACATCGCTGCACGTCGCGAGGTCCGCAAGTTACTTGCGGCGTGGTCAGAGGTAGAGGATCTTGTGTCAATCGGAGCGTACGCAGCGGGGTCGAATCCATTGTCGGATGTGGCGATTGAACTTCGTCCTGCAATTGAATCCTGGCTGGAGCAGTCGTGGGATGAGCCGGTGGACTATCCGGAGACATGTCGTCAGCTGGTGGAGCTGGCGACGTCTTCATTGCGCATGCAGCAGCCGAATGGTCGTGTCAAACAGGTTGGTGCATTATGAGCCGATTTGTTTTTCCGTATGAGACGCTGCTCGACGTCCGCCGATGTGAAGAGCATGCTCAACAAGCGATTGTGGGGTCACTGGAAACGCGGCGGCATGAACTGGAGGGCGAGTTGCGGCAACGCAAAGGATTTCTTGATTCGAATCGAGAGTTCACTAGGACATCACTGACTGGATCAGTAGACATCGATGGGCTTCGGCTTCATGCAGGTCTTGCTGTGCAAGCAATGCGCCGGGCGGATTCGATCGTTCTGCAGCTTGCAGAGTTGCAGTCGCGATTGGTGGATGCACGTGAGCTGCTTGTGGACCGGATGAGATCACGACGAACCGTTGAGCGGCTTCGAGAACGCATGTTGAGCCGGTGGACGTTGGAGCAGAATCGGTGTGAACATCGTCTCGAGGACGAGGCGGCAATGCTACGTACGACCTGGCAGGAGGTTCTCGCATGAAGCGCGCATGGAGTGTGGTAAGTTTCATCGCCGTCGTCAATTTGATGACGATTGTCTTGGTCTTCGGCTGGGCGTGGATAACCGGCAAGGTCGATGCCGATCGCCTCTCTGCTCTGCGTGCCATATTCGTCGCGCCCCACTCGACGCCGCAAGAGGCACCAGTGGCGGAGCACGCCGCGGCAGCAGCGGCACTGGAACTTCCGTTGAGCAGTGCAGAGCGACTTGCGTGGTTCAATCGTTGGGAAATGGAGCAGGAGCAGCGAGTACAGCAGTTGGTCGATGAGGCGGAGCGAAGGACACGTGAAGTACAGTCCAAGCTGACCGCGTTGCAGCAGGAGCGACTGGCATTTGAGGCTGAACGTGCGAGGTACCGGGAGACGGTTGAGTCCTCCTCTCTGGCTGATGCAGAAGCCCGTTTCAAGCAGTCCGTTCGTCTCTACGAGCGGGCAAGGCCCTCGACGTCAAAAACATGGCTGCTGGCTCTTGTCGAGGATCGTGGCCTGAATCAGGCAGTTCGACTTTTGGAGGCGATGGATGAACGTGCTGCTTCACGCCTGCTTGCCGCAATGAATACTGAAGAAGAGCAGAAAGTGGCAACCGGTTTGCTGAACATCATGGGTGGACCTGATGACATGGTCCAGAACCAGGAGATGCTCAGCAATGCACACGATCGAAATACGGCCCCAGGCGCACCCTGACTCAAGTGATATGGCTGCCCACTCAAATGGGTGGTCAGACCTGCTTGGCAGGCCAGAAACATCGATTTCGCCCTTTTCTTCCGTCCTTCATGATCTGCCCGAGGATGAGCCTGATGATGGCTTATCCACGCCCGATATCACGCAACCGCTTTCCGTTGGACTCGCGCAGCCACTGCCGGTTGGTGCGCAGCATTTGCCCGCAGAAACTGCCGCATCTGGATCGGCGCATGGTCCGCCGGGTGCGATGGGATTGGGAGAGAGCAGAATTCAGGCTGGCGGTGTTTCCTGGCCAGTTGCTGATGAATCAGGAGCAGTTCGTGATGAGCAGATGCACACGACTCCACTCGATTCCATGTCCCGGCAGACGGCGGGACATGGAATCGATGTTGACTCGGCTGGGCATGGCCAGGTGCCGGTGGCATTGGAAGTTGAGCGTGTCGAACTCGCATTGCAGGC
>JAQWRC010000215.1 GCA_029243925.1 Phycisphaerales bacterium | reverse complement strand
GTTTCATTGGATTGTGCTTGGACAACTCAGGATAATTCCACATCACGTGCCGATAGAAGTCACGCCATACGAACTCGCCTTGCCATGTTCGTGGGCCTGCAGGCCACGTTCTGGGGTCGGGCCCGTGTCGATCAAGAAGTGGCCGGAGGCATGCAAGTGGTGAAATGGCGCCGACTGCAAGCCATGGCGACAATGAGCTTGTTCCTTCGAGATCCGGGCGATCTCGATCACGGTGATAGGTGTCGACTGGGCCATCCAGAAAGGTGTTCAGCCGATCCATCGCCGCTTCTGGCCCTGGCGTCCACGTGTGGGCATTGGGCCATGGTTCGAATCCATCGAGTGTGCTGGGCAGAGACCCTGATTCAAGCGACAGGTGACTTCTTGGCGCATCTGCAATCGCAGAAGGCAGCGTGTAGTCGGCAAACTGGTTCTCCCATTTCTTTCGAAAGGGAGTGTAGACGCGATAGGGATTTCCGCTTCCGGTTCGGAAGTCGTTGCAGGGGATGATTGTCTGATCATGGTGGATGTGCACGGACATTCCGTTGGAACGGATCAATGACGCGACGGCGACATCCCGGGTGTGCTCGTCGTATCCGTACTCGGTGTTTGCATGCAGCTCCGTGCATCCATGCTGTTCCATCAAATCCATGATGGCCGCGGGCATCTCCGAATACCGTTTGACTGTTGGGATGAGCAACGCAATACCCATGCTTTCAAGGTCGCGCCTCAACAGACGGATGTGCTCCAGTGTGAAATATGCTTTTGGTGATCCCCAGCCATGTTGCTTCCACTGAGTGGGGCACAGCAGAAACACACCGATGACGGTGTCGTCAGTAGTTGCTCGTGCAGCATCAAGAGCTGCATTTTCAGATGTTCTCAGGTCGCTTCGAAACCAGACGAGCTTAGGCATGACTCACCTCCGGCAACTCATCAGGATTCTGCTGTTGAATGCGTTCTGCCTCTCGCTCGATTCCGCGCATCATCCCGTTGAAGACGATGCCATGCAGTGGCTTTACGGCCATCCAATAGAGGATGCCCAGGAGGCCTCGTGGGCGAAAGTGAGCAACCTGCTTAAGTACTGAATGGTCGTTTCTCGCCGGGTCTGCATCGATGTCAAACTCAAGCGTTGCAACGCCCGGGAGTTTCATCTCGGCGAACAGCGTCAGTCGTTTCTGAGGTTCCGCATGCAGCACCCGCCAGAAGTCGAGTGCATCACCGTAGGCGATATTGCGTTGATCTCTTCTGCCTCGACGGAGTCCGGGTCCTCCGAGAAACTTGTCCATGACGCCTCTGATCTTCCAGAGCCAATCTGCAGCGTAGTATCCGTGCCCTCCACCGATCACCGTGATGGCTTCATAGAGCGCGGCCTGGCCTGCTTTGACACGTGTTTGTCTCTGATCAATGTAGACCTTGCCTCCAGACCAGTCTGGATCGCCCGGTATTGGGCCTGCATCCATCCACGAGGTGGCTACTTCGTTTCCTGCTTCGTGTGCAAGGGCGGAGCGGATAGCCATGTCGGGGGGGAGCGTGTCATGCGGCATCAATGTGTGCGCGTCATTGTTCCTGCACACCACGCGATTCGTCAGGCCTTCAGCGAGTGGTCGTGCGATTCGTGCGCTGACTGG
>JAQWRC010000204.1 GCA_029243925.1 Phycisphaerales bacterium | reverse complement strand
CTCACCTGGCTGGAGGCCATTGGTCAGTTCGTCCAGATCCGAGAATCCGGAAGAAACACCACTCATCGACTGGCCTTCGTTGTCTTCAAGGGCACGAATTGCCTCATCGAGTAATGAACCAAGATCCTGAGCAGAAGCATGCTCACGCTTCTGGGCGATGTGGAAGATCCTCTGCTCAGCCTGCTCGAGGACTTGCTGTGCCTCCTCAGTGCTCGTGTGTGCCTCCACGAGAGTGGTTCCGGCAGCTTCGATCAATTCACGAAGGGTTGCCTTCTCACGAACGATTCGAGCGTAGTAGGGCGCGTTGGAGGCACTTGGCACACTCTCTGCCAGTTTGATGATGTACTCAATACCTCCAACGTCTTCGAGAAGATCCGTATCAATCAGACGCTGAGTGAGTTGTTCACCATCAAGTGTCCCATTCTTGTCGTACAGCTCGATCATCGTCTCGAAGAGCACTTGGTGAGCTGCTCGGTAAAAATCGCTTCCGCTGGAAACAATTGCAATTACCTCGGGAATCACGGAATGGTCCCACAACATGGCACCCAAGAGGCTCATTTCAGCGCCAGGTGCATGCGGTGGCAGGGCCTCGATAAGGCGGGTGAGGTCTCGCCCCCCAAGGCCAGTGCCGAGACCGACCTTGTTGGATGCCGCGTGGTCACGCGAGGAATCTCCCGTGGAACCACCGCCAGCCCCTTGCCAAGGGCCACCCTGATCTGAATTTGTTTCGCCTCGAACGGTCATGTGTGTAGATAAGACCACTTCATCCAGGCATTCTGACGATGACGACAGTTCATCCACGCAAAAAACTCAGGCTGGAATAGAGAACGACGGCCCCTGCACAGCAGAGGCCGTCGTCACCGATGTTTGATCTGACGCGGTGGAAGACCGGCTGAGCTAGCCGATCGGTTCACCCGAGGTCACAATCTCGATGTCCAGGGTCCCTTCGGACTCTGGCTGTTCAAGTGTTTCGCGCATGAGCCGCCCCACCTTGAACTTGACCGTTCGTCGTGCAGGTACATGAACGCGCTCGAGCGTCTTCGGATTTTGAGCGACTCGAGGTGCACGGTCCTTGATTTCAAAGACACCAAAGTCTCTGAATTCAAGGCGATTTCCCCGACCAAGCTCGTCTATGACCTGATCAAGAAACGCTTGGACGGTTTTCTTGACATCTGCACGACGCTGTTGCGTAGTGTCGGCGATTCGGTCGATGAGGTCTTTTTTTGTTGTGGTTGCCATTCGCGGGCCCCTTTACACGGGTCGTCTCTATGTCATGCCAGTAAGACCAAGCTTGCAAACACTCGGCATCTGGAATGGGGATCAGCAAAGGCCCACAAAAAACCAGCACCCACATGCTGGCACTGCTCGGCCGATCCATTGGTACTCAATGAGTATCGTCAGGTAAGTGCCGGGGTGTCAAGCCTTCATATCGGACTACCGCAGCCCAGCCCTCACCTGGAAATTCGCTTCACCGCGTAGGTCGTGTCCTGATACATGTTGTAAGGGCGCCCCACAGAGGTGAACTGGCGATCAAAAACAACGCGCTCATAGCCATCCTCGATGCGTTCAAGGGGGGCTTGGCTAACGCCCATTCTGGAGTCATTACGCCCACTGAATGGCCCATACTCCGCCCCTGGCTCGGGGAGGCCGGCCATCGCCTGAACCATCCGCATCTCACCAGATGGGACGACCAAAGCGCAGGAACTTGGGATCAGGTTGGCTGAGGTGCGGTTTGCCTGGTGAGCATCACATCCTCCACCCAGAAGAACCAGACTTCCTGCAAAAAAAAGAGCAGGAATACGGCTGAAAAAGATAATTGAGACCGATCTCATCACCAAATCCTCATT
>JAQWRC010000191.1 GCA_029243925.1 Phycisphaerales bacterium | reverse complement strand
CTGAACTTTGCACGCATTCAGTTCACGCCGGATCTGATGCCCGCGGACATCACTGGAACAAACGTTCTGGCTGAAGACCAGCTCACGGGTCGGCGATCAATGGTCTTTCGGCCAGGGCCGATCTTTGCGCAGCTCGTGTTGGCGGATGAAATCAACCGTGCGACGCCCAAGTCGCAATCAGCGCTGTTGGAAGCAATGCAGGAAGGGACCGTGTCCGCCGGTGGTCAGACGCAGCGCCTTCCAAATCCATTTTTCGTGATGGCCACACAAAACCCCATTGAGCAGGAAGGGACCTATCCGCTTCCTGAAGCGCAGCTCGATCGATTTCTGATAAAGGTGCATGTGACGCTGCCGACGCGAGAGGAAGTCCACACGATTCTCGATCGGACGACCGGTACGATGACGGGATCGCCGCAGCCGACGATGGATGCGGAGTTCATTCTTCAGGCGCAGCAGTTGGTCCGGCAGTTGATCATTGCTCCCCATGTGCGTGACTACGTGGTTCGGATCGTGCAGGCTACTCATCCACGAAGACGCGGAGGCGTCGGCGTCGGCCCAGAGGAGATCGAACGTTGGATCGATGTTGGGGTCAGCCCACGGGCGGCGCAGGCGATGATCGGTGCCGCGAAGGTCGTGGCTTTGATGGGGGGTCGGTATTCGGTGTCGATGGACGATGTCCGCAAGGTTGCTCATTCATGCCTGCGGCACAGAATCATCACGTCCTGGGAAGCACGGTCAGAAGGCGTGGACGCCGATGCGATCGTAACGGCCATCCTCGAGCATGTTCCCAGCGTTGAGGTGCCGGCATGAGTCGATTCGGCCTCACCACTGCGCCACGACCAACGTCGGTCGAGGAACTTCTCCCCCAGGGACTGCTGTCCCGTCTGGAGCGGCTGGATGTCGTTGCCCGGAAGATTTTCAGCGGCAAACAGCATGGTGAACGTCGTTCTCGCAGGCGGGGGCAGAGCGTGGACTTCGCCGATCATCGTCCCTACACCGCGGGAGATGACCTTCGTTTCGTCGACTGGAATGTTTTCGCACGATTGGATGCGCTCTTCCTGAAACTCTATCTCGAAGAAGAGGATCTCTCATTGGGTATCGCCATCGATACGAGTGCATCGATGGACTGGGGCAATCCAAACAAGTTGGATACGGCCAGACGTCTGGCGATGGCGATGGGCTGGATCGGCTTGTGCAACCACAATCGTGTCAGTGTGCACGGCTTTGATGGCAGTGGGGTGCGTTCGCTGCGAACACTGCGCGGAAAACGTCGTGTCAGTGAACTGGGCAAATGGCTGCTTGATCTCGATCCCGGACCACCAAAGGTACCTGGCGACTTCGAGTCTTCAATGCGATCACTTGCTGCCGAGCGACGCGGGCGTGGTCTTCTCATCGTCTGTTCCGATTTCCTCGAAGCCGATGGCGTCGAGGAGGGCCTTCGGTTCATAGCCGGTCGCGGCGATGAAATCATTTGCATGCAGTTGTTGGCTCCCGAGGAGATCGACCCTGTGGCAACCGGACTTTCCGGCGATCTCCGTCTGTCTGATGTCGAGACTGGGGGGACGGTGGAGGTTACGGTGACGCCTGCACTGGTCCGGGCCTACCGGCAACGACTTGACGCCTGGTGCAGCGCATTGCGTGCCGGGTGCGTACGCCGCGGCATCGGTCATCTGACGATTCCAACCGACACCAGCGTGGAGACCGTGCTGGTGGAGATGATGCGAAAGCAGGGGTTTGTTCGATGAGTTGGTTGACTCCATGGACCGGCTTCATTGTCGCCTCGGTCGCCGTGCCGTTGCTGCTGTTGCTGTATTTTCTGAAGCTGCGGCGAACGACGATGACCGTCTCAAGCACGTTGCTTTGGGTCCGTTCAACCGAGGACATCCACGCCAACGCGCCATTTCAGCGGTTGCGTCGAAATCTGCTGCTGTTGTTGCAACTGATCGCCTTGCTGCTGCTGATTCTGGCGATCATGCAGCCAAGGCTCGAAGGAGTCGGTTCAGGCGGTGGACGAACGGTCCTGCTGATCGATTGTTCCGGTTCCATGGCGGCTACGGATGATGACGATGCTCGAACACGGCTGGAACGTGCACTGATCGCCGCTGGTGATGAAGTCGATCGTCTGCATGCCGGTGGCTTGTTCACCTCCAGCGACAATGAAACGATGATCGTTGCGTTTGCTGATCGAGCGGAGATCGTGCAACCGTTTACCGATTCGCGGCAGCAGCTGCAGGCAGCGTTGTCGAACATCACGCTTACGCATGGGCGAAGCCGGCTTGAAGATGCGTTGAATCTGGCTCGGGTCTATTCAACCAACACCGATGTGGAGGATTCGGAGCGACGTGCGGAAGACCCCGCTGCTCTGGTGCTCTACAGCGATGGTCGATTGCAGGATCTCGAGGGCCTCGTGCTGCGGGGTGAATCATTGATATTTGAACGCATCGGAACTGATGCGATTGACAACGTGGCTGTCGCGCACATCGCCGCAGAGCGTCCCTTTGATCGGCCCGCTGCCATTGAAGTCTTTGCCGCACTGGACAACCACGGCACCGACACGGTCGTCGCCGACGTGCAGTTGAGCGTCAACGGACTGCCGCGTCGGGTTGAGGAAGTCACGATTCCCGGCATGAAGATCGATGAAGGCACCGGACTTCGTCAGCCCGGCCGCCGGACTCTGGTATTCACGCCATTCGAGCAGGAACGCAACACGGTCATCGAGGTGGAAGTGCTCCGGGCGGATGATTTGGCCGCCGACGATGCAGGGCAGTTGGTGGTTCCGCCGCCGCGGCGGCTTCGAGTGGGGCTGGTGACACCTGGCCGTCGACTGGTGCGTCGGATTCTTGAGGGGTTGGCATTGGAGCGTCTTGAAGTCCTGACTCCCGAAGCCTATGAAGTCGCGCTGGCAGATCGTGGGCCTGGGGCTTGGGATGTGCTCGTGTTCGATGCTGTTGTGCCTGATTCGATGCCCCCTGTGCCGGCACTGTTTTTGGGACGTGTGCCGCCATCGGAATCATTGAAGCCATATGGGACGGCGGAGAGTCAGGTTGTGCTGAGCAGCCAGAAGGAACATCCACTGTTGCGATATGTGGATCTCGATTCGCTCTACATCGATCGAGCTGTGCTGGCGCAGGGAACGCAGGGAGCTGAAGTTCTTGTTGAAGGCAGCAAGGGTCCGTTGGTTACGCGATTTTCAGATGAAGGTACGGAGCACCTGTTCGTGGGCTTCGATCCCATTGCGGATACGAACTGGCCATACCAGCATGGACTTGGTGTATTTCTCTTCAACGGTGTGGAGTTGCTCGGTCACCATGGCGATGCGCCAACGCGTGGCCGTAGTGAAGCGGGTGAGATGCTCATCGCCCACCTGCCAGCGGACGCGAGTGAGATTGAGTTGACCACTCCCGATGGTGACGTGCATTCCTTGGTCGCGGCGGATCCGAGGCGAACGACCTGGGGTCCGATCGAACGCAGTGGTATTCATGCCGTCAGTTGGCAATCGCCACTGGAAGTGGATCGGCAGACGTGGTTCGAGTCGGTTCGATTTCCGGTGGAGGTCGAGTCGGATGCCAATGTCGCCTCGAGTGTCGTGCTCGGCCGTGAGACGTTCACGTCATCGGGTGGAGGCACCAGCCGATACGTCCCGCTGTGGCCATGGGCCATCGGCATGTGTCTGATCATTCTGATGATCGAGTGGTGGATCTGGACGCGTCGCGTCGGCACGCGGTGAGCGTCGTGTGATTCAGCTGCTGGTGATTTCCTCAGGGACGCCGAGAAATTCGTTCATGTGCTTGTCATACGCGGCGCTGTCCTCGTCGCGTGACAGGTCAAGGCGAAGTTCATTGATGACCTTGGTGCCCTGGTCGATCCACTCTCGCCAGGTCTCCGCTGCGATGTTGGCTTGAATCCATTCGCCAATGGGGCCTTTGAAGGGTGGATCCTCAAGTTGAGAGCCATCTCGACCGGTGCGGCCGCAGGTAAAGGTGCCCGACGTTGCACGGGCTTCCGCAGCAGCTTCGACTTCAGCGGTCAGGGCAGGTGGAGTTCGGCCCAGCTCTTGGAGCAGGTCGGCCATGGCTTGTCGAGGCATCTGGTCGCCACGCTCAGCCGCTTTGACATACCCGGTATTGAGCACTTCGACCGCTCGGTCCGACCAGCCAGCCTTGACCAGAGCTGCACCGGCCAGTTCGTAGGCCTTGCTCATGTCGGGATTGAGTTCGATGCATCGCTCGAAGCTCACGGCGGCTTCAGCGGCACGTTCAGCCTGCAGGTACGCATTCCCGAGCGAGAAGTGGGCCATCTCGTTGTCCGGGTCGGCTGAAGCCATGTTTTCAAATTGGGCGATACGATCGTCGGTGTTGGTCATGATTCAGGCATTGTAGGGCGGGCATGCGATGGAAGTCGTATCATGCACACAATGCCGGATCTGAGCACCACGCTGGCGGGCGTCACACTCACGGGGCCCATTGTTTCCGCAGCCGGTACCGGTGGCACCGCGACGGAGCTGGCCGATGT
>JAQWRC010000130.1 GCA_029243925.1 Phycisphaerales bacterium | reverse complement strand
TCTCACCAGCAAAGGAATCCACGAGGTACATCGATCGGCCAGGGGCGCGGATCTGTCCGATGGTCCACTCACGATCGATATCCGAATCCTCGTCGTCGAACGTCACATCCTGTTCGCTTCGACTGTCGAAGAAGTTGTTTGCGGCAAAGTAGCCCGGCATGTCCTTATCCCAGGCGCCGGCGCCAAGCGGCGCGTGAATCCCCAACGCAAGATCGCTCATGGCGTCAGGCTGACCGACGGAGTTCTGATCGTAGCTCACCTCTTCGCCACCGGAATCCCATCGCGGGAAGTTGTGTGAGTTGGAGGCAACGGATCGCAGTGGGTTCTTCTCCCAAGAAGAGAACTTCTCGTAATACTCGCGGTCAGGAGCTGAATACCGATAGGAGCGGAATGTATTGGAACCACCCACCCAGCTGGGAACACTGGAAATGCCATCGCCATCGCTGGTGACGCCGATTCCAATATCTGGCGTACCCAGCTGCTTGTTCAGCCCATTTTCAAACCAAAGAATGTCCGCCCACGTTCCGCGACCGATGAGATCCAGTACCGGATCTCCTTGAGACACATAGCGATTGTTGCAGTCGATCCAGTGTGCCTCCGCATCACTGCCACTGCCAAGCAGGTCGTAGGCGAATCGGGAACCGATGCCTCCGACGTTTGCGCCATCTTCATCAAGACGATCGAATTGACTGGGCAGCACACGGCTGTCATGGCTGCTCGAGTAGTTCTGCATCCACTGGTTGATCTCACGCAGGTGATGCTTTGATTGCATCTGCGCTTCCGTTCCACTTACTCCACCGGAAACGTAGAGCACCATTGAAATGAGAATGGCCAGAACCGAGATGACCACCATGACTTCAACCAAAGTAAAGGCGTGTCGACGGGGCGTGGAATGATCCATAGGTGCTCGCTCCAAAAATGGGCATCAGGCCAGCGATCAGCCTGCCTTAAGCATATCCCGAAAATGGCAGAAGGCCACCCATATCAGGCCGCTGAAGCCACCCATCACACCACTTCAGGCCGTCAGGAGAGGTTCATCGTCATCAGGAACTCGGCATTCGACTTGGTCTTGCCCATTCGGCTGCTGAGCAATTCCATGGCTTCGACCACGCTCATGTCCGAAACGACCTTGCGAAGCCTGACCACGAGATCCATTTCCTTCGGATCAAGCAGCAACTCCTCGCGACGTGTTCCAGAGGCGGCGATATCGATGGCGGGCCAGATTCGCTTCTCGACGAGCTTGCGAGTCAGATGGAGTTCTGAGTTACCCGTACCCTTGAACTCCTCAAAGATAACCTCATCCGCCTTTGAGCCCGTATCGACCAATGCGGTGGCGATGATCGTCAACGAACCCCCGTCTTCAATGTTTCGAGCCGAGCCGAAGAACTTCTTCGGCTTGATGAGCGCCGTTGAATCGACACCGCCGGTGCCGATCTTTCCCGAGTTCGGCGTAGCGTTGTTGTATCCACGGGCAAGGCGAGTGATTGAATCCAGAAGAACGACCACGTTGCCACCAAACTCGACAATGCGGCGTGCCTTTTCCATCACCATCTCCGCAACTTGAATATGGCGGGAAGCATGTTCATCAAATGTGCTGGCCACAACCTCGACCGACTCTGGCGTGTTGCGTTTGAAGTCCGTCACTTCCTCGGGACGCTCGTCGATCAGCAGAACGATGACTTTGACGTCCTGGTGATTCGTCGCGATGGCCGACGTGATCTTCTGCAGCAGTACGGTTTTTCCCGTGCGTGGGGGTGCGACGATAAGTGCACGCTGCCCCAGCCCAAGCGGAGAGACGAGATCGATGACTCGTGTTTCAAGTGGATCCGAACCCGTCTCGAGCATGATCCGGTCCTCGGGGTGCAGCGGCGTCAGATTTTCGAAGACCGGAAGCGTGGCCAACTCCTTGGGATCGCAACCATTGATTGAATCGACCCGAAGCAGAGCGAAGTACACCTCGGACTCCTTCGGCGGGCGGATGATTCCACGAATGATCTGACCACGGCGAAGTCCGAACCGGCGTATCTGCGAAGGACTCACATACACATCATCAGGAGAGCCAACATAGGAATACTCAGGGCTGCGGAGGAATCCAAATCCATCCGCAAGAATCTCGAGCGTTCCCTCACCAACCATCAAGCCGTGCTTCTCTGCGCCGGCCTTCAGAATCTCGAAGACGAGCTTCTGCTTTGAAAGTGATGTCGCATCGGCAATCTTTTCCTTCTTGGCGATCTTGCCGAGCTCTGCACCGGACATGGACTGCAATGATGCAAGATCAAAGCCATCCTTCTTCGCGTCATCAAACTTCTTCTGCGCCTTGGCGTCCAACTCCTTCTCCAACGCCAACGCTTCCGTCTCAAGCTGTTCATCAGTCGGCACTTCACCGGGCTGCAGCGTCATGACGGCCATGCCACCACCGCCTCCTCCGCCGGACTTCTTGCGACGTCGGCGTTTCTTGGACATGTTCTTCTTGCCTTGAGATGGATGGTGCTTTGTCTGTGTCATGATGTGGACTGGCTCTTCTTGGGCGATCGCTTGTATGGAAACGTATGAAATCGGTGTTCGAAACAGTTGAGCTTGGCCCGGCCCTGAAATGGACCACAAACGAATACTCATTGTTCCGGGGTCACGGTCGGACGATGGTCTCCAGGATTCGTTCAACCTGCGACTGCAGGTCATCGATCCCGCCGTGATTCTTCAATACATGATGGGCTCTGGACCGCTTGGAGTCAAGCGGCATCTGCTGAGCTTCTCGACGACCAATCTCCTCGGCCGCCCAACCGCGATTTTCCATCAACCGCCTCTGCCGCACCTCTGCTGGAGTATCGACGAACACTACGACATCACATTGTTCATCAAGGCCTGCTTCCAGCAGCAGGGGGGCATCGATCACCAGTGCAATCGTCCCCTCTGGAGCAGCATCAAACTCGGCGTTTCGCATCCGCTCAACCATCGGATGCAGCAGTGACTCCAATCGCTGAAGCTCTTCGGGATTGGCAAAGACGCGATCGGCCACCTTCGCACGATCGACGTGCCCTGTTTCATCGAAGACCTCATCCCCCCACCAACCCGCAATCGTGGCGCGAACTGAATCCTCATCAAGCATGGCCTTGGCTACTGCATCGGCATCGGAAACGACACATCCGAGCTCCCGAAACATGGCGGCTACGCGGCTCTTGCCGGAGCCGATCCCCCCAGTAATTCCGATGACTGGCAGACCCTGTCTCGTCATTCGATCACCTGCGACCAGACGGTGCCCTCGGCTCCATCCTTGATGGCGATGCCCCGCTCAAGCAGTTCATCTCGAATGCGATCTGCCTCCGACCAATCCTTGGCATCCCGCGCCGCGTTGCGTGCATCGATCGCAGCGAGAATCGCCGACTCGTCGACATCTCCACCACCACCAACTGCTTCGAGGTCAAGCACACCCAGCACCGTGTCCATCCGCTCAAGAGCGGCGAGATCCTCAGCCCATGTTCCTTCTCCGCCAGTGGGCAGTTCGGACTGCATCGGCAACTCGCCGATCGCTTCGTTGAGTGCGCCCATCGCGCCAGCGATGTTCAGATCACTGCAGAGTGCCGCTTCAAAGCGTTCCAGCCCCGCGACAAGCGGTCCAGGAGCCGGGCGCGGCTCGCCAGCGTGCTGATCCAGCCACTTGTGCGCCTTATGCCAACGGTCGATCTGCCGCTGCGAATCCTTGAGCCCCTGCAACGTGAAATTCGAATTGACCCGGTAATGGGTCTTGATGAGTTCAAGGCGAATGGCCGCCGGTGAGACTCCACGATCCATGAGATCTCTGATCGTGAAGAAGTTCCCGAGGCTCTTGCTCATCTTGCCGCC
>JAQWRC010000102.1 GCA_029243925.1 Phycisphaerales bacterium | reverse complement strand
TTGAATGGATTTCATGTTCATGTTGATGGCGCAGGTGATGTTGAAACAACGTGTCTGGGTGATGTCACCGGCGATGCCCAGGTCAACGTTGATGATCTGCTTCTTCTGCTGCAGGCATGGGGAACCATGAACCATGATGTGGATCTCGATGGCGACATGGTGATCGGGATCAATGATGTGCTGATTGTGATTGGCGCCTGGGGACCGTGTGAATAAGCCAATGCCGGTTCATCAAGATCGTGATGCACGTTCCAGGGCGCGATTGGCAATGTGGTTGAGCAGGGCGAGAATTCCGAGAAGGAGTATCAGTCCGCCAATCATGACGTAGGGTCCATTGCTTTCACTGATGAATGACTGGATGTCCGTGCTGCCGGAGTTTGAAGCTTGCGTCGCGGCGGCGGCTCCGAAGCCGACAATGAGTGCAGTCCGTGGCAGCATGCCGACGGCGACGCTGGGGATGTAGATTTTGAGTGGCACGCGACAACTTGCCAAAAGAAGATTCGTAAGTGCAAATGGCGAGTTCGGCGGCACGCGTAGCAGCGTGACAATGCCAAGTGTTCTCGCATATCCCCGGCCAATCAGCGCATCACGAATCGTGCTTGCCTTGTCGTGTCGCTTGATCAGTGCTTCAACTCGATCTCGGGAGACCTGTCGAGCGATGACGTAGCCGATGAGCGAGCCCCCGGTGAATCCGACAAGGGCGCCCGGAATGCCCAGAGTCAGTCCAAAGACCCAGCCTCCTAGAAAGGCTTGCGCGTACGTGGGAAGTATTCCACATCCTGATGTGATCATGAACACAAGGATGTAGATCACGATGCCCCAGCTGCCTTGAGACTCAAGCAGGAGCGCAACGGGTCCAAGAGCAAAGAGCAGAGTAAAGCCGGCAATAACGGGGACGGTGACCCATGCAATGCCAAGGACCCCCGCAGGGCCGAGCTCCTTCAAAACTGAAATCAGGGTGGGGCGCTGCGAGTCGTTCATGGTGGTGAATGGTAGCGGGTCACGCCGCTCAATCTTCGCCAGCTGGCTGGGGAGAAGGTGGGGGGGTTGCTTGCTCTCTGGCTGTGGCTTCAAGTCGGGATCGGATCAGTTCAATGTCACGGTGGTAGTCATCTTCGCCGACCTGCTCGGTGGTGTTGTCGATGCCTCGCAGAATCATTTGGACCAGAGCAATATCACCTTCCGTCGTGGGGTGGAGGGCATCGGCCTGAAGCAGAGCACTCGTGGACCCCGCAGGGTAGTTGATCTCCTCAATGTCAAAGCCCTCATTGCGTTGGAGCCGCGACGTCAAGGCGGCTAAGGGAATGACAATGATGTTGTCGTGCTCAGTGGCCCACACATGCAGCCGTTCATTCAGTGCCGTCAACGTCTCAGGTGATGGCACCTGCGATGCTCGGAGTACTCGGCCGATGGCCGGCGACATGTCAGGAAAATCGGAGATGACAACAGGGCAGTTGAACGCCTCAAGCGTTGCAAGCCCTTCCTCAAGGAGTGCGAGGCGTGAGTCAGTTCCAGTGTGCTTTTCTCCCTCCACTCCCGCATGACCGTAGCCGTACCAGAACAGGTAGTCGAGGCCGATGACAATCGTCGGTGCAGCGGCGTGTGCTCCCTGTGCAAGCATGGGCCCTGATGTCATCGGGGAGCGGAAGAAGAGCAGGTCGGCTTGATGGTGAGCAAGATCGTATTCATCGACAAGAGTGGCCTCGAGGACATCCGCAAGATTGACCAGTTCACGATGCGTGTAGCGTTCGCGTTGCAGTGGAACATGGGTTCCATATCCCCAGCTCACGCTGGCTCCAATGACTGCGATTCGGTCCAGCGGGTGCGTGGGCGGAGGTGCGGTTGGCGTGTTTTGGCCATACGCGTTGGAAGCCATCATCAGCAGTGCGAGCAATATCATGGGCGAACTGTAGCACGTGAATGCGGCTGTTGGCCCTCGGATTGTGAGCAACTGGTCTTGGCCGTATCCTTCGGACCATGGAACCCATATTCACCTGTATCGTCGCCACGACTCAAGATTCATCCAGCCTGTGGGATCGGATGCTCGGTTTCTGTGAAGCCCGTGAGGAGACACTGGTGCCCATCAGCATCGTGCTCGTCATCGCCCTGGTACTGAACATCATTCAGGCCGTTGCCGTGCGGACCTGGTCGAAGCGGATGAAGTTAAAAGGATTTCGGTGGACAAGCGGCGTGGCGCAAAGCCTTTCGGCACCGCTTGGCTGGGCCATTTGGGTCATCGGCGCCTCCATTGCGTTGCAGATCTTCATCGAGCCCGATGCGCAGGAACGTGCGGCCAACCTGATCGTTGATCGTGTGGGACAGATTCGGTTGGGACTGATACTGCTTTTGGGTGGATGGTTCATGGCGAGGTTGGTCCGCTACCTGGAAGGTGTTCTGGGTGACATCGCTCAAGAAAACGAAAAGGTC
>JAQWRC010000085.1 GCA_029243925.1 Phycisphaerales bacterium | reverse complement strand
GTATTGCCAAGGGATTGCCCGCATCGCCGGGCGCCGCCTGGGGTGCACTGGCCTTTACGGCCGAAGAAGCCGTCGAACGATCGCAGGCTGGTGAAAAGGTGCTGCTGGTGCGGACCGAAACGTCACCCGAAGACGTCGAAGGCATGCATCATGCCGCAGGCATTCTCACCAGTACCGGTGGCATGACGTCCCACGCGGCCGTCGTTGCCCGTGGCTGGGGCAAGTGCTGTGTCGCTGGTGCCGGCGCGGTTGTCATCGACGATCGCAAGCGTCGTGCAACGGTCAACGGAAAGACCTACGGTCCCAAGGACATCCTTTCCATCGATGGCTCGACCGGTGAAGTGCTCGCTGGCCGAGTCGATGGTTCGACGCCGAAGATGTCGGGCGACTTCAATACGATCATGAAGTGGGCCGATGCCGCACGTCGTTTGAAGGTACGCACGAATGCGGATTCGCCTGCCGACTCGAAGCGGGCCCGAAGTTTCGGTGCCGAAGGCATTGGACTGACTCGGACCGAGCACATGTTCTTCGAGGGCGATCGCATCACGGCGATGCGCCAGATGATTCTGGCTGACACGCTGCCTGATCGAGAGCAGGCGCTCAAGAAACTGCTGCCGTATCAGCGCAAGGATTTCGTCGGTATTTTCACGGCGATGAAGGGTCTTCCGGTCACGGTGCGTCTTCTGGACCCGCCGCTGCACGAGTTCCTTCCGCATGACAAGGACAGCCAGAAGGATTTGGCCAATGCGATGGGCGTACCGTTGAAGAAGGTCGTTCAACGTGTCGAGGCCTTGCATGAAGCGAACCCGATGTTGGGCCACCGTGGCTGTCGTCTTGCGATCACGTACCCGGAGATTCTCCGCATGCAGGTGACGGCCATCGTCGAAGCGATGATCATCTGCAAGAAGAAGGGCATCAAGGCGATGCCGGAAATCATGATCCCACTGGTGGGAACACATCAGGAGCTGGGGCAGTTGCGTGCAGAAACGATCGAGACCATCGCCATGGTCAAAGCAAAGAAGAAGTACACCGGCAAGTTGGATATTCCGGTCGGCACGATGATCGAGATTCCCCGCGCGGCGTTGACGGCCGATGAAGTGGCCGAAGAAGCCGACTTCTTCTCCTTTGGCACCAATGATCTGACGCAGTTGACCTACGGGTACAGCCGTGACGACATCAATGGATTCCTTCCCGACTACATCAGACGTGGCATTCTGGAGAAGGATCCGTTCCAGTCGATCGACGTCGATGGCGTCGGGCAACTGGTCGACACTGCGGTGTTCAAGGGGCGAGGGCTCAAGCCGAAGCTGAAACTCGGCGTGTGCGGCGAGCACGGTGGTGATCCGGCTTCGGTCGAATTCTTCGATCGCGTCGGACTCGATTACGTGAGCTGTTCACCGTTCCGCGTGCCAACCGCACGCTTGGCGGCGGCCCAGTCGGCGATCAGAAAGAAGCATGGTTGAGTTCGCATTGCTGCAGTCGGGGATCACGCCGAATCCGCATTGCGGCTCGTGAGCCGACCCGAGATCGTCATGACGAGAATCCCGCCGATGCAGGCTGCGGCGACCAGACTGATCGCGGTCCATTCAAACGTGGTGGGCTCGAGGCTTTCCTTGAGTCGTTCGTACAGCGTCCAGTAGACGACGGCAATCCCGAGCAGTCCTGATACGAGAAATGGTCGCCATTGGCGCAGTACGCTTGAAAATGCGAAGGCTGCCGAGGATACAGCGGTCACGCCAAGCCAGATCCAGCACCCCAGAGGCGCTTTGATCGTATTGCGTGCTTCCCATGTCTCCTGTTCGAGAGCCAGCATGCCTCCGAGGATGTGTGCCGGTATCAGCCAACGTATGAGTTCAGCCAATCGACGACACGGGTTGGTTCCGATTCGGGTGAGGATCGCGGACAAGCCGAGTAGGAGCAGGCCGTTGACCATGAATGCAGCTGCGCGGGAACGAGCGTCAACAACACGTGGGAAATCATTTTGCAATGCCTCGGCATCAGGTGCAGGCAGCAGCCCCGGCATGTAGAGCCATGGTCGATTCCAGGCCAGCAGCGTCAGCCCGACGAAGATGAGGATGGACCCGCCAGAGAGCAGAGCCCATGCGATGTGCACTCGGCCGGTACCAGGCGCAAGGAGCGTCTGTTCTCGTTGTTCCCTGAGGCTGGCAGGGATTCCGATGCCGAGATAGACGCATCCGAGGAACAGTGACCACACTCCAAGGAGCGCAAGACTGGCTGATGTTTTTTCCACCATCCCCAGAGATGCCCAGCCGGACAAGCACAGAAGGATTGTCCCGATGACGATCATCGGCGAGAACGCGCTCGATTGAATGCGACGATGTGCAAGGATGGAAACGACGATCAAGGTCGCCGAGCAGGCCAGCAGTTGGAGATTGCTCAAGATCGGTGGCAGGTTCAGCGTGACATAAAAAAGCTGACCTTGTTGCTCCGATCCATTGAGCCAGCCCTGCTCGACCAGAAAGATGCCGGCCGAGATCGGTACCGCCAGGCATGCTGTGAAGAGGTACCCCAATGCCATTCGCTTGCGATCCGAATGGAGCAGTTTGGCACCGATCGCAATCAGAGCACCGGTGAAGAACAGGGGGATCCCGTATCGAAGCCAGGATGCATCATCCAAAGCCTCCCAGCTGAATCCGATGCCGATGGTGAGCGCCAGAAGCACCATCCACGCGCCGCTGTAGAGCGTGACTTGTGAGACCGACAATCTGCGACTGTCGAGGATCAAGTGCGAGTAGGGTTGCTGCACGCGATCGTAGACGCGTGCCAGTTGATCGGCTTCATTCCTCGTGATCATGCCGCGATCGTGCCATGCCTCCGTCTCATCTCTGCGCTGCTGGACCTGCAGCTGAAAACTGTCCAACAGACTTGAAGGTCTGGCGCTGACGCTTTCACCCCTTTGGTATCGCTGGATGTCCCGCAAGAGCGACTTGGCATCGGGATAGCGTTGCGACGCACTTCGCTCGATCGCGGCGAGCGTGATGCGCTGCAGGGCCCAGGGGATGTCCGGGATGAACTCCCCGGGCGGAGGCGCTTCTTCAGAGCGTGCTCGCTCGACAAGTGCACGTGGATCGGATTCGGACCAAGGGAGCCGATCCGTCAGTCCAAAGTAGAGCAGCATGCCAAGCGCGTAGACATCGCAGGCTGGGGATGAATGGGTATGTGCATCGAACTGCTCGGGTGCAGCGAACCCGGGGGTGCCTCCGGAAGATCCAGTTGAGCCATGCGTGCTCGTTCGGGCCAGGCCGAAATCGACGATCACCGGATTCCCGGTTCGATCGACGAGAATATTCATCGGCTTGATGTCCAGATGCACCAGCCCGGCGTCATGGAGGGCGGCGGTTGCGTCGACGACGCGTTCAATCAGCTCAAGCCGCTGCGGGGCTTCCATGTTCCACCACGCTCGATCGAGTTCGAGGCCGTCAATCCATCCCATGACGATGAAGGGGCGCGTGGAATCGATGTTCACCTCATACACCGGGCAGATGCCGGAGTGTCGAAGCCCGGCCATGGCGCGGGCTTCCTTCAGCAGACGATCTCGGAGGCTGCTCGTCTCGACATCCTTGAGGAACTTGATGGCGACCTTGCGATCCAGGCGTTCATCATGGGCAACGAAGACGAAGCCCATGCCGCCACTTCCAGCGAGTCGTTCAAGGCGATATCGGTCGCCGGCAATGCTCTGGGCGGTGCTCAGGTTCAGCGCGGCGGAGGTGTCTTGTGGTGGCGTGGACCCGAGCGGCACCGTTTCGTCTGCTGGTTGCAGAACGGTTTCCTTGTGTGGACCGGGGACGGAATCCTTGGGCGAACTCATGTGATGGCCTCGCGGATTGCTTGTGTGAGGTGTTCGCTGTCTTCCAGCGAGCCGCTGTCCCATTCTATGCAGAGGCCAGAGTCATCTTCAAACTTCGGGATGATGTGCACGTGCACGTGGAATACGGCCTGATGCGCCGGAGCTCCGTTGTTCTGCAGCAGGTTGTAGTGCTCGCATCCAGTGGCGGCCATGACGGCCTTGCACAGCTTCGGCAGCACGCGTCCGAGGGCGGCGGCTGATTCCTCCGACAACTCGTGCATGAAGCGGGCCCGTTCCTTCGGGATCACCAGCACGTGCCCTCGGCTGAGGGGGTTGATGTCCAGGAAGGCCAGCACGTGGTCATCCTCGTAGACGCGGTGACAGGGGATGTCGCCGGCGAGGATGGCGTCAAAGATGGTCGGGTCGTGTTCACTCATCGGTAGGAGTCCGATCCGGGATCGTCCAAGTGCCGGTGCTCGGCGATTGGGTCAATTTCGAGCCAACGGGCCAATCGTGGGACCAGCCAGTAGAGCGGAAGTGTGTCGGCCAATGCACAGATGAACTTGAATGCGTAGCCGGTCACGATCAGCTGAAGCAGAAAGATCATCGGGTTTGCTTGGTAATCAAGGCCGCTGTCGAATACTCCGAGCCATGCCGTGATCAGAATCACAGCCACGGTGTCGAACAACTGGCTGACCAGAGTCGATCCATTGTTGCGCAGCCAGAGGTGCCGGCCTCGCGTGAGTTTTTTCCAGAAGTGGAACATCCAGACATCGGTGAACTGGGCCAGGAGATAGGCCAGCATGGATGCAATCGTTGCACCGAACGCAAGTGCGCGGACCTCGAAGAACACAGTCGGTCGACCGGCTTGCTTGGCAACGTATTCCACTGCGGACAGGT
>JAQWRC010000064.1 GCA_029243925.1 Phycisphaerales bacterium | reverse complement strand
CCCTGTGGCGGTCTCTGAGCCACCTGCGATGCAGGCTGAGGCGACATTGCCATTGGAGTCGATCAAAGGGCAGGAATCGGCAAAGCGTGCCCTGATCGTGTCTGCTGCAGGCTGGCACAATCTCATCATGCTTGGGCCCCCAGGCTGCGGCAAGACCCTGATGGCACGAGCACTTGCGGATCTGCTCCCGCCGCTTGATCGTGAATCCTTGCTGGAAATACTGCAGATTCGATCCTGTGCCGGGCATGTGAACATTGACGAGTTCACACGTGCGCGTCGCCCAGTCCGAACGCCGCATCACACGGCATCCGGCCCCGCCATCATTGGAGGTGGTACCTGCCCACATCCGGGCGAGGTCAGTCTCGCGCACCACGGGATTCTCTTTCTCGATGAACTGCCCGAGTTCGGTCGCAGGGTGCTCGAAGCGCTCAGGCAGCCCTTGGAGGATCATGCCGTCACGGTGTCGAGGGTCAGTGGAACGGTGCGGTTCCCGGCTCGATTCCTCTTGGTCGCAGCGGCCAATCCTTCGTACAGAAACAGCGGCCTTGCGGGTGCAGATCAGGCATATATGAGACGACTGTCGTCGCCATTGCTGGATCGAGTCGATCTTCATGTTGAAGTCCGGCCAGTCCCCGTGCGGAGGCTCAAAAGCCAGGTGGTCACTGGCCCTGCTACGGACGTTGCCCGGAAAATGATTCGCGTTGCTGTCGAGCGTCAGCACGCTCGCCAAGGGACATCGCCGAATGGAATGCTTGATGGACGTCAACTGGACGAGTATGCCCGGCTGTCCCCGGAGGCCGAAGAAGTGCTTGCGCAATCCGTGGAGTCGCTTGGGTTGAGTGCGCGAGGGTGGGACACCATCAGGCGAGTTGCGCGCACCATCGCAGATCTCGATGATCGAAATCTCATCGAAGTCAGCGATGTTGTGGAGGCAGTCAGCTACCGGTTGTTGGACCGGACCTGTGGGCCGTGATCAGCGATTAAAACGGCTTCTCGTACTCAACGCCGTCCTCGCGGTCCTGCTTGTCCTGATCAGAACCGATCAGAGCGCCTGTACCTGCGCCGATTGCGCCGCCGATGCCTGCGCCAGCTGGTCCGCCGATGAGGGCACCTGCGCCTGCGCCTGCAGCTCCGCCCATGAGGGCATCGTCAGCGGTGTGGCTACCGCAGCCGGTAAACAGAATGAGTGAACCGGCCAGTACGCCGGATGTGAGCATGGTCTTGCTTCGATTGTGCATGATGCACTCCCTTCGCTGGGTATTCAGCGAAGATCAGTCTACTGGACTCTGGAGGATTGTGGCTTCAAAGGCCTGGGGCAAATCCGCGGCGCATCGTATTTTCGCACACGGTTCGTGGCACCATGAACTGGGCCAAATAGTCGGCGCCGCCAGCTTTGGCACCGATGCCCGACATGCCGAATCCACCAAACGGCTGGCGGCCCACAAGGGCTCCGGTGCAGGTGCGATTCAGGTAGAGGTTCCCAACGCGGAAATCACGTTTTGCCTGCTCCAGATGCGATGGCATGCGGCTGAATACGCCACCGGTCAACTTGTATTCCGTGGCGTTGGCCAACTCCAGGGCATGGTCAAAGTCCCGGGCTCGAATGACGGCCAGCACAGGTCCAAAAATCTCTTCAGTGGCAAGATGACCATCATGGGGAGCGTCTAGAAAGATATGAGGAGCGATGTACGGTTTGCCTACACG
>JAQWRC010000032.1 GCA_029243925.1 Phycisphaerales bacterium | reverse complement strand
ACACGATCGCCATCCAGGCACTGCATATCAGAAACCTGGAGTACCAGGGCCGTCTTGATGAGGCCATCATTCCCGCTGCTGATCTTCATGAACGCCTGTCAAGCACCCTTGGAGAAGATCATGCCGATACCCTGCAAGCGGAGGGGGTCTTGAACTCGCTCTATGTCGACTCTGGACGGTGGAACGACGTTGACACGATCATGGCCATCAGACGAACACGATGGGACGACGACCCGGATGAACTGGTGAAGTTGACGCTGTTGATCTCCAACAACACCACCAGCGACTACAAGGAGCGGTACCTCGATCTCGCCCTTGATTCAGCCCAACGTGCCGTCGCCCTTCGCGGTGAACAGGATCCGGAGATGACCTCGAACCTCGCCAGCGTGCACTTGGCTCGTGGCGAGCATGCCGAGGCGGTCAGGTGGCTCGAAACAACCATCTCCAACGCGGGGGAAGAGCACGAGGAGATCGAGACCTATCAGTCGACATTGGAACAGGCCCGTGAACAGATGGCCGCGGCATCGGAATCAGCCCATGCGCCCTGAACATCCAGATGTCCGACGAATCGCCAACGAGGCGATCGAGATCGCACCGGAAGCCGAAGTCGAAACCTACAGGAAATCGCTGGTGAAATACCAGGAAGCCCTTCCCGAGGCCGAATCACCCGTCGGCACCCCCTAACCCTATAAATTCACCCGATCGCACACGGTCCCGACTGCCGATAGAACTGGGGAGCGGGTATGCTGTTCCCAAATGGACCGCAGGGCGCCAAGGAGCAGGCGATGCTGGACACCCTCTTGAAGCACAAACGCCAGATCATGGGCTGGACCGGTGTTACCGCCGTGGTGGTCGCCCTGTTTCCAATTACTGAAATCTTGCCTTACTGGGAAAAACCAGCTGAACCAGAGCTGAAACTGATTCTCGTCATGCTCGGCGCGACGCTGATCTGCATTGCCATGCCACGAAGCATCTGGCCAAAATTCCGAACATGGTGGACCTCCGACTAGGTGCCGCCTGATGCAACGATGTATTCCGCTATTGATTTTGCTGCTGGCTGGATGCACCTCAGGCCAAAAGACAAGTGAGCCCGATGCCGCCACGCTTGAACTCCGGCGCACACATCGCCTTCAATCACTGCACTCGACCAACCCGCTGCCGCGCATGGCATGGATTGAGCAACGCCAGTTCACACTCCCCCACGGCGAAATGACTCTGCAGATCTACTCACCTGGTGGGAATGATCTTCCCGTCATCGTGCTGCTTCCCTCCATCGACTTCATCTCGGGCGATCTGGTAACCCACGACCGTATTGCCCGGGCACTCGCTGCCGATACCCCGGCGCTCGTCGTGCTGCCCGCCCTGCCACAGCGGCCAGAGGCCAGCACGAGGACAATCCACAATGCTGCCGCGGGCGCCCTTGACTGGCTTTCAACCCGCGTAGAACGTTGGGGTGGAACACCACACTGCATCACCCTCGTGGCAGAAGGCGCAGGAGCGGGAACGGCCATTGAACTGGCCTGCCGCACTCGAGACGAAGGCGCCACGAGCACACTGGCAGGCATCGTGCTGCCGACTCCACGGTTCGCACCCGGCACGCTCCCAGAACACGATGCGTTTGTCGATCTGCCTTCGGTACTGATCCTGCTTGGTGCCACTGATCCAAACCGCCTGCAGGGATCGACCTTGCATGAGCGTCTGCATATGGCAGATACGGAAGCTCGCATACGCGTGCAGAACAATCAAGGACCGCTACGCAGCGACTGGGCACTGGCTGACCCGTCAATCTATGACGTCGTGCTCGAAACAGCTCGTGAGGTCAAGCTCGTATTCAATGCCTGCCAGGCACGTCAGGCATTGGATACATTCTGACGCAGGCGACTCGGCAAGCCACGAGTCTCCATATCCTGAAGCACCGGATTCGATTCCTGCCGCGACGTGCCATGAAACACGATGCAATCCATCGCATCAAGCATGTTCATGTCATGCGTGGTCATCTCATCCACTCCTCGGCCATCCCATCGAAGATGCCAGTTGCCGGGAATCGATTCATTGATGACAAGAGATACCGGCAGCTCGAAATCCAAACCACGCACCCAGTCACTGAATGCACACAGGCAATCGCGCTGCCCATCGACCAGCTCCTTCATGACCCGCTTGGACGTATTGTCGAATTCAGAATCGTGCTCCACCCAACATGCCTGCGAAGATTGGCTTTCTAGCAGGCGTTCCAGAACGGTCATCAAATGATCATTGCAGGCCATGGGTGGTCCCCTTATGGATCCGAGATGCTGAACACGGCTCAGCGTACCCCCCACCCGGCATCCATGCCAATGGCCCTCTTTGAAGCACCAAGGAAGGCCAAGCCGATGGAATTACCCTCCCCACACAGGATGCCGCCATGGATGATCGATACCACAACATGCTCCGAGGAATGAATCTTCCCCGAGGACTTCTGGCGGAGTTCATCGGAGTGTTCGCCCTGATGTTCATCACCGGGGGGACCGTCATCGTCACCGGAGGCGACAACCTGGTCGCGGCCGCATTGGCCAACGGAATCATCATCACGGTGATGATTGCCACCCTCTTCCATGTCTCGGGTGCACAGTTCAATCCCGCGGTGTCCATCGCCGTCGCCTTGCTCGGCAAACAATCCTGGAGCCGTTGCGCCTGTTTCATTCTTGCGCAGGTTGCCGGGGCCACATTCGCCGCTTGGCTCCTGTGGGCGACGTTGCTCGGCGTCATGGACGCCCCAACCCTCGGCGCTGGCCAGGACACTCTGGAACACGTCGGCCTGACCGTGGGCATGTTCAGTGACCTTGATCAACTTGGTGTGACTGACAGTGGATGGCGAGTCATGGTCCTCGAGCTGATCGCCGCCTTCTTCCTGATGTTCGTCATCATGGGCGTCATCGTCGACCGACGCAGCGGCCATGACACGCCGGTGCTCATGGCGATTCCCGTCGGGCTGATCGTTGCCGCCGACATCCTCTGCTTCGGACCACTGACTGGCGCATCAATGAACCCCGCTCGGAGCTTTGGCCCCGCGCTCGTTCTGGATTACTGGCATCTGCAATGGGCGTACTGGGTCGGGCCGATTCTCGGCGCTGCTCTGGCCGCATGGACCTATCAAGCACTCATCGGTCGCAGCGATTGACGAGGAAGATCAACCCCAGTCGGCAATGACCAGCAGCAGTTCGGCCACAGCCACCTGGTGGTCCCCGTCGACGTCTTCCATGCAGCCGTCACATGAGCCCCAGGCACCGATGACCAGCAGCAGATCGGTCACGTCGACGGCGCCATCACAGTTGATGTCGCCCTGCTTCTGCGTGGGCTTCGCCGGCACAAGTTTCAGAATCACACCGTGGAACTGTCCAATGTAGACCTCGCCCCGGGCATCAGTGCCGAGCACGGTCGGAATGGACATGGATGGCCCACCAAGATCATCGGTCATATTCAAAACTTCATGCAGCCCTTCAGCCGGTGACCAGTCGAGCAGGAACAGCTCATTCGAGCACATGTCCGTAGTGACGACGAGCCCCTGCATCGACGGCATTGAACAACCGCGATACACCTGCGCACCGATGACGCTGCATCGCTCGGGTTCCAGCGAGTGCTCATACGCCCACAATGGAGCGATCAGTGCCGCGTCATCGCATTCGCATCCGGAATAGCCGGTGCAATCGGAGGCTTCGAGGCATCGCCAGCCGTAGTTGGCTGCGCCGGGAGTGCCGCTGATAAGCACATCAACCTCTTCCCACGAACTCTTGCCGACATCACCGATGAAGATGTCTCCGGTCTCTGGATCGATACTGCCATCCCAGGGGTTGCGGAAGCCGATCGCCCAGATTTCATCATCGCCTTCGACGTCGACGAAAGGATTGTCAGGTGGAATGGAATAGTTGCGAGTGGGATCAGTCGGAAAATCATCGCCGTCGACATCGATGCGGATCATCTTTCCAAGCAGCCGGCCATCCGTAATATTCTGGGCGCGGGGCGGGCCGCCATTGCCGCCGCCGCCATCACCGGTCGTCAACAACAAGTAGCCGTCGCCATCGAAGGCCATCCAGCCACCATGATGATGCTGGGCGGGTTGCGCTACGACAAGAACACGCTCGCCCTGCTCTTCGGCGTAGTCGGGATCATCGCCGTCACGCAGAAACTCCATGAGTACCGTGTCACCTGGGCCATCGCCTTCCGGCAATGTGCTCCAGACGAAGAATCGTCCGTTGTTCTGATAGTCGGGATGAAAGGCGAGCCCGAGCAGCCCCTGCTCACCATATTGCGTCGTGATCTGATCGGAGATGTCCAGAAACGGATCATCATTCCACACCTGTGTCTTGCGATTCAGAATCAGGATCTGACCATCTCGAACACAGATGAACAGTCGGGTGTCATCACCGGGGGCGGCCACAATGCGGGTCACCGGTCCATCAGCGACGGCGATCTCATCAAGTGCCAAGCCTTCGACCACGCCGGCGTATGCCTGACCGGCACAAGCCGTCAGCAAGACGAAAAAGACTGACAGACCGCATACGAACCGTGACATGAAACTCTCCCCTCTGCCTGTACGTTCACCCAATACTCCAGTGTACGTGCTGGAGCAGCAGGATCGAGTGAAATCAGAGAATGAGCCCCTACAAGGCCACGCTAGGCGTCACCCAATGCCCTTGGATGCCAAAATGGCGTCATCAATGTTCCAAAGCGAAGCCGCAATGCATGTCAGCACGAGCAAATGCAAAATGGCAAAGATGATGCAGCACATTGAGCACTTGGAAGTTGAGCAGGACTGTCCATCTGAGTTCGACATGTCGAAATCTCCAGGTTGGGGATCAAGAAGTACTTCTAACCGACCATTTTCATCGTCTATTTGCGTGTTTTTCCCGGACACGTCACACAAATACCGGTTTCCTGCATAGGAGGAGCATTAGGAGAGCCTGTAAGGGCTCCAGCTTGGATGTCGATCAGATCTGAGGGGGTTTGATCCACCAAGCCATTCGAGGGGGGCTGCGTTCTGGCACGCCACACAGGGGTTGGCACGCCAGACGACAGCAGAGCACGGGCAGGCCGCAGTTCTCGGCCTGCCCGTGCTCATTTTTGGCCCTCAAAAAGCTCC
>JAQWRC010000316.1 GCA_029243925.1 Phycisphaerales bacterium | reverse complement strand
TGGGGTATCCAGTCACCCGCAATGACCCCCAGGAGGTCGATATTGTCCACGACACCGCGCGGCGACTGCTTGGACCAGAACAGGTCCAGGTGATGGAGGCCCCCGTCATGGGTGCCGAAGACTTCTCCTATTACTGTCAGGAAGTCCCATCATGCTTCTTTGCGCTTGGACTGCTGCCTCCAGATCAGGAATCAATACCCCTTCTGCACCATCCCTCCTTTGATTTCAATGATGAGGTCATCGCGACCGGGGTCGAACTCTTCTGCACATTGGCACTCAACAAACAGCCTTGAAACTGCTAAACTACGCCGCAATTACCTCATTTCAAGGAAGTGATTCATGCCGTGCCTGATCGTAATTACCGGCCCAAACGAGGGACAAATGTTCGATTTAAATGCCAATAAGCACGTCCTTGGACGTGGTGATGACTGCTGCATCCAACTTGTCGATGAAAAAGCATCTCGCAATCACTGCACAGTGGCATGTCGGACCGGAAACTCACTGGGGGGAACAAACATCCCCAGCAAGCAGTGGGTACTTGAAGATCTCGGTTCCAGCAATGGAACGACCGTCGATGGCCAGAAAATCGAGGCATCGACGCCGCTCGCTGAGGGCAACTTGATCGGCATCGGGACCACGAAAGCCGTCTTCCTGCGGGACACATTCGACAGCGCTGAAGAGGCACGGGAGTACGCTGACAGTGTGACCAACAAGAACGCCACCGTCAGTGATGAAAGTTGGCCTCTTGATCCACCCTGGATGAGCAAAACACTCGGCGAAAACTGAACCCCAACTGGGCAACAGGCACGCAATCCACTGCTATCAAAGGCTGAACCTTGTTTACCGAGCGGGCTTCGAGTACACTCCGTGGCTCGTAATTTGACCCGTTTGAACCACTCAGCTCCGCGATGCCATGGCCTGGCACGCACGATGGAGATCAGGGTGGGAGGCAGGAGGATTCATGGCCAAGCAGATCACAAAGCAATTCAAGATCACTGCGCCTGGAGGGCAGGCCACACCGGCCCCACCCATCGGACCAGCCCTCGGTGCCAATGGCATCAATCCAGGGCAGTTCATCCAGGCCTTCAATGAACGAACCAAGGACCTCAACGGCAAGGTGGTTGGGTGCCTGATCACGGTCTACCACGATCGATCGTTCGATTTCGAAATCAAGTCCTCACCGGCAGCATCACTTCTCAAGAGTGCCGCAGGCCTGGACAAGGGTTCAGGAAATCCGCTTGAAATCGTCGGCAGCGTGACGTCCGATCAGGTCCGAGCAATCGCCGAAGAGAAGATGGCTGATTTGAACAGCGCAACGGTCGAATCGGCCATGCGTGTTATTGCAGGCACCGCCCGATCCATGGGCATTACGGTGGAGGGCTGATCCAGATGTCTGAAGCAACCACCCAAAGTACGTATCCCGGACGCTTGTATCGTCGCCGTAAAAACACACGAAGCAAGCGGCATACAAGCAACATCGCGAAGACGAATGTGGCTGGATCCGCACTTGAGCCACGGGAAGCCGTCGCCCTCTTGAAGTCGTATTCAAAGGCGAAATTCGACGAAACCATCGACTGCTGCATGCATTTGGGCATTGATCCCAGGCAGGCTGATCAGCAACTTCGAGGGGCGTTGTCCATGCCCAAGGGCATCGGCAAGTCCTCACGCGTCATCTGCTTCTGCTCTTCCGACAAGGAAGATGAGATGAGAGCAGCCGGTGCCATCGAGGTTGGCGGGGAAGAACTCGCAAAGAAGATCACCGACGGATGGTTTGACTTCGACGTCGCCATCGCTTCTCCCGACATGATGCGGGTCGTTGGCGGACTTGGACGCGTTCTTGGACCCAAGGGGCTCATGCCCTCCCCCAAGGCAGGGACAGTCACGCCCGATGCGGTGACCGCGGTCAAGGAGTTTGCCGCCGGCAAGACTGAATATCGCAACGATGACGGTGGAAACATCCACTGCACGATCGGCAAGATGAGTTTCTCCGAAGATGACCTCTTCGCGAACCTCACGTTCTTCCTCAATACCATTGAAAATATCCGACCAGCATCCGTGAAGGGCACGTACGTCAAGAAGTGCGTGATCACCGGCACGATGACCCCGTCCGTGGAGGTAGCAGCGTCATGA
>JAQWRC010000284.1 GCA_029243925.1 Phycisphaerales bacterium | reverse complement strand
CGCCACAGTCGCGTCAGTGGGCCACATGTCACATCAAATGCTCCACCTGTCATGGCAGACAACTCGTTGGCCCGGGTCAGGATGCGGATCAATTCCGAACTTGCCTTCACAGATGCACCGGCAATGGTTGGCTCAAATTGACGCACTTCACTGGCCGGGTTGTAGTCGCTGAGGATCGCTTCCAAAGCCGTTATTCGGTCAAATGCCGCTGACGCCGCAATTTCAGCTTGATTCGCCCCCTCTGCATGAATGAGCATGCGAACCCTCGTTCCCATTCGAACCCGATTGAACTCAAACAGAGCCTCCTTCTGAACCCCAGCGGATTCATGCTTTATGGCATGATGCTGCACTTCTACAGGCTCAGGAGAACAACCCCCCGTCCCAAGCAAGAACAGGAGTATGATGGGCACGGAAGGGTGAAACGAAGGACGCATGGCTCGAACTCTACTCAATCCAAGGACATGGATGGCCAGCACACTCTGTCTATATGCCGGTTGCCATGGCCCGCATGAAGCGCCTGCACCCCCACAAAGCAGCTTGGCGCCCTCCTACGAGCAGTCAATCCCCGAGTCCGGACTTGAAATCAAGCTGACGCTCATTTCAGGAGATGGCGACGTCGACTCCTTCTATATGGCGGATCGCGAAATCGACTGGGACATCTTTGATGCGTTCATTTTTGATCTCGACGAAATGCCCGTCAAAGGCACTCCTGAAGCAGAAACGCGTCCCACCCGGCCCTACATGCTTGTTGATCGTGGATTCGGACACGCCGGCTATCCCGCCATCTCGATGTCCAGGCGTGGCGCAGAAGCATTCTGCCTCTGGCTCAGCGAACTGACTGGGCACACCTACCGACTTCCCACTGTTGCCGAATGGAGTCACGCATGCCGCCAAGGTCGAATCACGCCCGATGCGCTGCCAGCCTACGGCTGGTATGAAGACAATGCAGAAGGCACGACCCACCCGGTTGCAACCAAATCACCTGATGCAAATGGCATCCATGACCTCCACGGCAACGTCGCGGAATGGGCCCTCGATGAAGAGGGTAATGGCGTCGTCATGGGCGGATCATTTGTTTCGACCATTGATGAAATCACATGTACAAACCTCCAGCCTTCAACACGAGACTGGAACGAGAGCGATCCACAGATCCCCAAGAGCATCTGGTGGCTGGCAGACGGGGCCTTCATCGGCTTCCGTGTTGTCCGTACACCCCACAGTTGACTGGAGCAATCATGAACAACACACCTGAACAAGATCAAGGCGTTTCTCGCCGCCGCTTCGTCGCTGCTTCAACCGCAGCGGTCGGAAGCAGCACCCTTCTTGCATCGTCGCTGGCATCCGCCGCGTTTGCCCAAGGCGACGACCGCATTCGCGTTGGACTCATCGGCTGCGGCGGACGAGGCAGCGGTGCTGCAGGACAGGCACTCAACGCCGATCCGGGCGTCGTGCTTGTCGCCATGGGCGATGCGTTCTCAGATCGACTCGAAAGCAGCCATCGAAATCTCGTTGATCATGC
>JAQWRC010000267.1 GCA_029243925.1 Phycisphaerales bacterium | reverse complement strand
GCGTGATCACGATATCTCCCCCAGTTGGGTACGTGGTGCCCACTCCAAGTGGTTCGGGCCTTCTGCATGTGCTGCATGACGCGCACATGTTCGCCGATGACTATCCCGTCGTGCTCGATGCAGGCACGCTGGTCACGCTTCAGATGGATTCGTCACTCGGAGTGTTGGTCGTCCCGCCAATACGCGTGGGAACCATGGATACGGATGCATACTTTCTTTTGAAGTACGAGTTGCTCGCAGATGGCCGATTCGTCCGGGTGACCAGTGTTGGCGTGGATGCAGGCATTCGACGATCCATCCAGATGGATTTTCGCCTCGAAAAGCGCATCGAGTATGCCGTACTTGGCCCGAATCGGATCATGATCGGAAAGAACGTCCTCGTCGATGGCCCCATTGGTTCGCTCTACGGTATTGAAGGCAATGAGCTTGTTCCCGAGCACGGTGATCCGCTTGTGCTTCGAAGTGACTTCTTCGATCTTGAAGCGTCGGTGCTCGATCCGCAATTGAATGTGCTCTATCAGCAGTTGGCTGCATTCGATGCAGACGGCGACAACCGGTTGCGGCCGAATCATCCTGTAGAGGCGGAGGGCCTTGCGAGTCACCCCGAGTTGCAGGACTGGGATGGCAACGAATACGTGGATGATTTCGATCTCTTTCTTGCGGCCTTTGATGCAAATGCCGACGGCATGGTCGTCTACGACGCAGTCGCAGCATCGGCAGCGGGACATCCAGGTCTCTCCGACGAGTTTGCAATCGATTTGCAGTTGGCGAGTCTGATCGATTCGGCTCAGCCCGATCGCGATGGTGATGGTGTCCTGACGCCGAACGGAAGCGACCGCATGCTGGGGTACCTCGATGGCATGCTCGATGGACGTGATCACTACGGCAAGGTGCACGGGCATATATCGTTCGCCGTTGAGCAGCAGGCGTGGGAGTTGTCCCATGGTGCAGGTTGGCAGTCGATCGTTCAGGGCCCTGTTCGTTCGACCAATGGCACCGCCCCGGTTCATTTCGCGGTCGAGGAGCCACAGCTGGTCGAGGTGACGACGGACATGTTCATGAATTCCACGAGTTGGTTTGAAACAGAATCGATGGGAGGCATGGCGTTCGGCGACATGTCCAGCGGCCAGGTCGGTTCAAATCTTGATGCCGGTGGTGATGCTGAATTGCTCGACGCATTGACACAGCCTCATGAATCGATGCCATTTGGATCCGAAGGAGCGTATGACTGGTACCAGCGTGCCGTGTATCGCAACATGACCTTCAGCAATGTTCGGATTCCCGCCGGCACCAATGCACTCTTTGAATGGTGTTTCTTTGAGGTCGTCACCAGGGTAGAGTCCGAAGAGGATTGCGGCGATCCCGACTGGAACTACGCTGGTTCGATCGAACCTGATGGTGCCGGGGGATTTTCGATTCGCTTTCCAGGATTGACGGCCGATGGTGGCGGAACCACGTTCAGCGATACACGCCTTGTTTCAAACAACCTTCGATTCCATGACTGTACGTTTCTGGGATCGATCGCGGGCGATCGGCCCGAAGAGTTCACGCACTGGCGGAACAAGATCCAACTGACTGGAAGCACCCGTTTCTACATCGATCCTCAGGATGAGGATCTGCTTGCGCAGCCAGATGCGGCAGCATTGCAGGCTGCTTTGCTCGCCATGTCTCCGGAGGCGCTGGACCAGTTGGCGCGCAGTTCGCTGCTCATGCCGGGGTGGTCAGTCGATGTCGGCAACTTTGCCAATGACGCCGGTGTTCGCGTGAAGTTGTCGGGGACGATCGTGGCCGGCGTGCTGGATATTCGCGGTACGGCTCTGGTCGAAGGGACTCTACTGATGACCTATCGTCCGCTGGAGGGCGTCGGTGCCTTGCACTATGGCGGTACACCGGACGCCTTCAACACGACGATCGGATATTTCGGTTCAACGGATGGTGATGGCGAGGGGGCAGCTTCTTCCGATCCACTCTTTGCAGGGTTTGGCGAGATTTTGGCCCGGCTACAGCCATGGCAGCCCAACGCTCACTGACCGAACTGACCCGTACCCTGAGCTCCGGCCAGTCAACTTCAAGACAGCGTTCTAGATGGGTTAGTACGGAGCCAGCATTGGCGGTGGTGGTGGTCATGAAATA
>JAQWRC010000248.1 GCA_029243925.1 Phycisphaerales bacterium | reverse complement strand
ACTGCCCCCCATGAAGATCCCACTATCAATCGCAACGGAAGTGCCGAACTCATCTCCTGGCAACTCGTCCCACGAATAGCCCTTGGTGAAGGTCGCTGGATTGGTTGAAATGTCATAGATGTAGACCGCGCCGGAATCCGCTCCCTTGTCATCATTCCATGGAGCACCAACGATTACCGTATCGCCGTCGACGGCAACTGAGTATCCGAAGAGATCCATCGGCAACAGATCACCTGGTTCAAGCACCTCACGCAATTCCATTGACGTTCCGGTCCATGTGTATAAGTAGGCTGCGCCAGCATTGCCATTCACACCCGGCGCTCCAACCACCACACTGACCCCGTCGTAGGCAACGGAAAAGCCGTAGTAATCCCCACCGAGCCCCCCCATGTCATCACGCAGCCGAACGACCTCGGTGAACTCCTCAACACCAGCGGCGACCGGCGCAGCAGACAGGCCAAGCAGCAGCACTGACATCACGATGAGGCTCTTGATTGCCATACGTCCCCTCCCCAATTTCTCCACGATGTATTTTCGCACGAAATCACATGGATGCAAGACAGATATCTTCGCATTCGTGCTGTTTCTTCAGTGTCATACTGGACTTATGGGGCTTCCAGTGACATTCTGAGCCGTTCTCGTCTCCTAGCACCCATTTCACCACATGAGAAACAGCATGATTTCACACCCGTCTCTGCTCTGTTCACTTTTGCTGACCAGTGTCGCCATGGCCGATCTCGTCATCGAACCCGTACCCGCCGACGCCCCACAGGGCTTCAATCAAGTCTTCACCAAGCATGTCGACGTGCTCGGCCTGCACGTCTACGCCTCCAGTTCCACCGCCAACAACAAGGTACTTCATGCAGCGCGAACACTCGCCCAGTGGATCGACAACAATGAAGACGGCATCGTCGACGAGCCCAACGTGCACGCCACCATGGTGTCACTGCACGCGTCGATGATCATGTGGCAGACGGAAAATGAGTTCGAGCAGTCCGGAGCTGAAGACATCATCCCCGACAGCGTCTTCGACTCCACTGTCCTGCAACTGCTCTTTGGTGATGAAACTCGACCGGGATATCCAGAGAACCAGAACTTCGATGCATCACTTGAAGAGTGCCTTCATCTGGTTACCTTCGGCGGCTACGCCCGGACCTACCCGAACATCTTCGGCGAGTTCCCCGGCACGCAGGTCGCCGACGCCATGGACGCCAACATCGCCGGAGGCTGGTTCCACTACGACGACTGGACCTGCGAGTACGACTGTCTGGTGACCGAGTACACCTACTGGGCACTGACCTCCATGCTCGGCGCACAAGACTACCCGTGGCGCATTCCGGAGATCACGCAAGAATGGGAACTCTACAGCGACGCGCTCATGGCCACCCACGACCCCGCAATGCGAAACCTGCTCTCGGATCCACAGTGGAAACTCGCCACCGTGCTGCCGGATGACGACTACACCCCAACCGCACCCTGCCCAGGAGATGTCGATGCCGACCAGGGCGTCGGCGTCAATGACCTGTTGGCCGTCATCAGCGACTGGGGCCAAGCCGGAAATGGCACCGACTTCGACGACGATGGCACGGTGGGCGTCGATGACCTGCTCGTGGTGATTGGCAACTGGGGCCCCTGCCCCTGAGCAAGTGGTAGCATGACCGTCCCCTTCAGGAGAGACGACCATGCTCATTCGCAAGACCGATCCGACAACCACGACCCCCGTCGAGATGGACGGCGTCAAGGACGTCACCATGCAGGTGATGGTTGGACGTGCCGATGGCGCGCCCAACTTCGCGTCGCGACACTTCGTCGTGCAACCCGGCGGACACACCCCACACCACAGTCACGACTACGAGCATGAGGTCTACATCATCGAAGGCAAAGGTCAGGCTGAATGCGACGGAGCAACACAAACCGTGCAGGCCGGCGACATGCTGTACGTGCCCGCCAATGCGGTTCATCAGTTTCGGAATGAATCCGACGACGCCTTCCGATTCCTGTGTCTGGTTCCCGTCGTGTACGACTGCGACAAACCCGTCCCGGGATCCTGATCAGTCCGTCGCCTCATCGCTCTTTTGCCGTTCCTGAACGAGCACACCCTTCGTGAACCCGAGCTTCTCGCGCGTCCACTGGATGACGACGTAGAAGACCGGCACCACGGCCAGACTGAGAATCGTTGAAGCCAACATGCCGCCAAAGACGGTCGTGCCGATCGAGTGCCGAGCGCCTGCGCCGGCACCGCTTGCAAAGACCAATGGCAGTACACCGAGAATGAACGCGAACGCCGTCATGAGAATCGGACGAAGGCGAAGTTTGGACGCCTCGACCGCAGCCTCGACGATTCCTCGCCCCTGCTCACGCAGACTCTTGGCGAACTCCACGATCAGAATTGCGTTCTTTGCCGCCAGCCCCACCAGCATCAACAAACCAATCTGCGCATAGACATCAAGCGGCAACTCACGGATCGCCAAGGCAAGGATTGCTCCAAGAATGGCCAAGGGAACGCAGAGCATGATCATCAACGGCATGGCCCACGACTCGTACAGCGAAGAAAGCACCAGGAAGATCATGATCAGGCCGAGCCCGAAGATGATCGGCGCCGCTCCACCCGCCGCCAACTGCTGGTAGACCGTGCCCGTCCAGGCCAGATCGAACCCCGCGGGCGTGAGCACTTCGTCGCTCACTTCATCCAACGCCTTGATCGCCTGTCCACCGCTGTAGCCAGGTGCCGGACCACCGATGACCTGCGCAGCGTTGTACAGGTTGTAACGAGGGACATTGATCGGACCGGTCGTGTGTTCGATGGTCATGAACTCGTTGAACGGGATGGATTCCCCGTAAGAGTTGACCACCCGGAGACGACCGAGATCCTCAGGCTCATCGCGAGCGGAACCCTCGGCCATCACCTTCACCTGATAGACCTGCCCGTACTTGTTGTAGTTGTTGACGTAGATGGAACTGAGGAACGCCTGAATCGTGGTGAAGAGCGACCCCGTCTCCACCCCGAGAATCTGGGCCTGCTCACGATCGATGTTCAGGAAGAGCTCCGGGTAATCAACCGCGAAGTCGGAGAAGACGCCGCCCACCTCGGGTCTGGCATTCGCCTTGGCGATGAACTGCTCCGTAATCTCGTAGAGCGCATCGACTCCCTTATCGTTGATGTCCTGAATCTCAAGTTCAAATCCACCGGTGGATCCCAACCCGGGAATCGGCGGCGCATTGAACGCGATCGATGCAGCGCCTTGGATCTGCTTGTTCAACTGCCCCTTGATGTCGGTGATCAGTCCACCGGTCGTCTGCTGGGCATATTCCGTCCGCTCATCCCAGGGTTTGAGCACCGTGATGATGAGGCCGAAATTGGACGCCGTAATGACTTCCAGGAAGTTGATGCCGTTGACCATGATCACGTTCTCAACCGCATCATTGGCGAGAATGATGTCCGCGGCCTGATTGACCACGACTTCCGTCCGATCAAGTGATGCTCCCGGAGGCAGTTCAAGGATCGTGAAGAACCAGCCCTGATCCTCTTCCGGCACGAATCCCGTGGGCCGATGCGTGGTCGCGTAGAACGTCCACACCAACAGGACACCGAATGCGATCATCACGG
>JAQWRC010000218.1 GCA_029243925.1 Phycisphaerales bacterium | reverse complement strand
AGCAGGCCCGTCGTGACGTACATCACGCCAAGTTTCTTGTGATCGGCAGTGGCGATCCATTCATGCAGCCGTGACAGGAAGGGAACCTTGGTCCCGCCCAGATTCGGCGTGCGATTTGAATGGTTGAGTGAGGTCATCGTGTTGCGTGGTCCGCTGGAAATTTACTTCAAGGTAAGGAGGTAGTCGACAATCTGATCGACTTCCTGTGGGGTCAGTTTCATCGAGGGCATTCGAGCACCTGGCTTGATGTCCTGCGGGTCATTGACCCATGCGAGCAGATTCTCTCTTGTATTTGCGACGACCCCCGAGCCAATCGTGGCTCTGCTCATGAGGTGTGTCAGGTCAGGTGCAAAGTCGCCGTTGGCCGGAGTGCCTCGGACGCGGTGGCAATTGATGCATGCGGTCTGGAGAAAGAGGTCGTGGCCATCGGAGGCGGATGCGCTCGCAATGGATGTGTTCTGTTGATTGGAGACCCACGTATTCCATTCTGCTTCCTCGTGCACAACAACGGTAATGAGCATGTTTGCATGCTGAGTGCCGCAGTATTCGGCGCATTGGCCGACGTAAGTGCCGGTCATGTTGGGTTCAAGCCAGAGGTGGTTGATGTGGTTCGGGACCACGTCATTTTTCCCGCCAAGTTGTGGCACCCAGAATGAATGGATCACGTCGTTGGACTCAAGCGTCAGGTAGACGGAGGTGGGTTTGCCGTTTCGGGTGATTGGTATGTGCAACTCACCGGCGGTGACGAAACCCTGCTCCGGATAGTCGAATTCCCACCACCATTGATGCCCAACGACGGTCACATTGAGTGAGTTCTCCGGCGCTGAAGTCTTCTCGATTTCAAAGATGGTGCGGGCCGACACGAGAAAGAGGATGAAGACAATGACCGTCGGCACGACGGTCCATGCAAGTTCAATGGGGTTTGATCCGTAGATTTGCGGAGCTTCTTTGTCATCACCTGCGCTGCGTCGGTATTTGATGATGCACCAGAGCATCAGGCTGGCCATGATGACGAAGATCAGGGAGCAAATTGCCCAGACGAACCAGCTTACATCGAGGATCATCTCCGCCGGAGTGGAGCGTGGCACGAACATGGTCGGGCTTGGTGCGGCGCCATCACTGCAGACTGGCGCTGTGGCCGCCGTTGCATGTGCCGTACAGAGCAGGAGTCCCAGTGGGAGCAGGCCGAGCCAGGCAGCGGTGCTTTGAATTGTCCCTGAAAATCTGCAGGACATTGCTGCGATGCTCCCCTTGGGGCTTGGCGCTGTGCCGAACCGGCACGAGTAAAGCACAGGTGGGGCTGCTTGGCAACCAGAGCATGGCTTCATGGGGCGAAAAATGCGGAAATGAGAACAGGACTCAGCTGCGTGCTTCGAGTCGAATGTCGCATGGTGGATAGGTTGGTCTGCCTACGCAGTGGTAGGAAAATCCAAGGTTCGCCATGGACTGTGGGTCCCAGAGATTGCGTCCATCGAAGATGACCGGATGCCGCATGAGGTCTCGCAGTCGTTGGAAGTCTGGGGTGCGGAATTCGCTCCACTCTGTGCAGATCACGAGTGCGTCGGCATCTCGGGCCGCTTCATACATGTCTGGGACAAGGTCCAGGTCGGTTTTGAGGCGTGCGAAGTTGTCACTGGCGACGGGATCAAATCCCTTGACCGACGCTCCGGATGCGAGCAACGCATTGATGATCGTCCTGGAGGGCGCTTCTCGAATGTCATCGGTTCGGGGTTTGAATGCAAGGCCCCAGACTCCGATGCGCATGCCGCTCAAGTCCTCGCCGAGTCGGGAATGCAGTCGTTGAAGGAACCAATGGCGTTGGGCCTGATTGACTTCATGCACAGCGGTGTTGAGCAGGGTCGGCAGGCCGGCTTTGTGGCCCATGTCCATGACCGCAAGGGTGTCTTTGGGGAAGCAGGAACCTCCGTAGCCAAGTCCTGGGTACAGGAAGTCCTTGCCGATACGCGCATCCGTACTCATTCCACGCCTGACCTGCGCGACATCCGCGCCATGGTGATCGCACAGTCTCGCCATTTCATTCATGAAGGAAATACGACAGGCAAGCATGGCATTTGCGGCATACTTGACCATTTCAGCCGACCGAACATCCATGAACAAGCAGGGGTTTCCCTGGCGTACATAGGGCAGATACAGCTCTTCAAGCAGAGCTTGCCCATGGGCATCCTCGACCCCGCAGACGATCCGGTCCGGTTTCTGGAAGTCATTGATCGCGTCGCCTTCCTTGAGAAACTCGGGGTTGTCCGCGATCGAGAAGGGCACATCTGTGCGTGATTTGATTCGCTCGGCCAATGCATGTGTCGTTCCGACGGGCACCGTGGATTTTATGACGACTAATGGTCTTGGCGCAGTGGTCATGGACGAAATGGCATCAGCGATATCGTCGGCGACGGCATGC
>JAQWRC010000207.1 GCA_029243925.1 Phycisphaerales bacterium | reverse complement strand
GGGGCAGGATCCCATCAGGTTCTTGTGGCGGATCTGGACCGTGATCGCGATGTTGATCTTGTCGTCATTGCAGCCGGTGGCAGTCACGTCTACTTCAATGATCGACTTTGGAATTGGCGGGTTGCCGGCCCGGCATTCGACGGCTTCGTGGCGGCAGACATCGATGCGGCAGTGGCGGGTGATATTCAAGCCATGGGCAGGCAGTGGATCGCCACGACGGGTCCGAATGGGATGCAGTGGTGGCGGGAGGAGGAAGGGGCTTGGTCTCCAACCTCAGTTGATGGTCATGCGACCGTCGCCGAATCTGGAGTGGCGTTGATTGATGTCACGGGAAATGGCGGGCTGGACCTCATTGCAGATACTGAATCGGGATGGGGTGTATGGTCCACGAATCCAGATGCTCTGCTTGTTGATGTGCCGGTTGCTGAACAGCGAACCTGGGCGCCGGTGCTGCTCCAGCCTGAGCAGGGGCCATCGATTGTTTCCGTACTTCATCAGGGAGTGCGAGTTGATGGGGCTGGGCCAGGCCGATTCGACTTCGTGCCAGTTCAGTTTTCAGGACAAACGGATGCCGGGCAATCCATGCGCAGCAATGCCTCTGGAGTGGGAACAAGCGTCGCTGCTCGGGTGGGTTCGCGGTGGACGGCGACGGGTACGTTGCGAGCAGATGCTGGACCGGGACAGAGCCTGCAGCCAATTGCATTCGGCCTCGGTGGCGATGCGTCGATTGATTTCATTGCCATTGACTGGTCTGACGGTGTTTTTCAGACGGAACTTGATCTGAGCGCTGGTGCAACGACCACCATCGTTGAGACGCAGCGGCAGTTGTCGAGTTGCCCCGTCATATTCACATGGAATGGGTCGAAGATGCAGTTCATAAGTGACTGCCTTGGTGTTGGTGGCGTAGGGTTCCGCACGGGAAAGGACACTATTGCTCAGCCGCGTCCCTGGGAACGCTTTCTGCTGCCACCTGACACGCTGATTGCGCGGGATGGTTTCTGGGAAGTCGTCCTCGCCGAGCCAATGGAAGAAACATGCTATCTCGATGCCATGTCCATCGAAACGTGGGATCTGCCGCCGGGATGGTCCATGACGATTGATGAGCGTATGGGCATCAGTGATCCAGAGCCGACAGGCCGTGCCTTGTTCTATCGAAGATCGGCTGCGCCCACGCGTGTGTTGGATTCGGCTGGAAACGATGTGACTGACGAAGCGCTTGCAGCAGAAGGATCGCCGATCGATCCGGGGCCGCTTGACGTTCGCTTCATCGGTCGCGTTCTGGAGCCACACGATGTGATCATCGAGTTTGATCAGCCCATCAGTGTCGGAGACGGTGAGCCAGCCCTGCTCTTGGATGGCTGGGTCGAGTATCCGTATTCGCAGACGATGTTTGCCGCCTGGCAGGCAGACGTGACGTATGACGCGCCAACACTCCTGGCTGAAGATGAAGAGGGGGTCTGGGTCGAGGTACTGCCGAAAGTGGGATACCCCGCTGGTATGCCAAGGCAGATGGCACTTCCGCTGCCTGCGTTGCCTCAAGGGTGTCGCCGACTGCGGCTGATCACGGATCTTCAGGTGTATTGGGATCGCATTCAATTGGCGTGGATCGAGCCCTGTGAAGGTGCGCGGCGCCAGGTGTCCCATCCTCGCAAGGCGACTGTGTTTGCACCTGGATTCCCACATCGCACAACGGATTCATGGTTCCGTCCCGACTACGACTGGTCACGAAGTGTTCCATTCTGGGATACCCGTGCACAACGTGGTTTCTATACCACTTTGGAACCAGAAATGGCGACTCCCTTGATTGCTGAAGCGGACCGGTCGGTCGCTATTTTTGGTACTGGCGAAGCGATTCAGGTCTGGTACCCAGCGGTGCAGGAGCCGATTCAGGATGGGTGGACGCGGCGGCACGTGCTTGATCTGGCCGGTTGGTGCAAAGATATGGACATTGCAAACCTCCAAGGCGAGACAGTTGGTCCATTGCCAGGCGGAGATGATGGCACCGGCCTCAATGAGACGCTCAATACTCGCTACCGTTCTGGGTGGTAGCAGCGAGTAAATCATTGTGAAGAAGAAGCTTGGGCGAATCATCGTTGGCTGGAAACTTCTTGATGAACGTGTTGAAAATCGCGATCGCCTGATCATCTTGTTCCAGAGCTGCTCTGATTGAGCCTGCATTGTACA
>JAQWRC010000179.1 GCA_029243925.1 Phycisphaerales bacterium | reverse complement strand
AAGTCGTAGGGCTCGTAGTTGACAGTGCCTGCGATCTGGTAGTTGTTCTCGCAATCATCATCAATGCAGTTCCAATTGACCGTGAGATAGTTGTTTCGGTCGCTGCGACACATCTGATGGTGCCGACCCAACGCGTGGCTAAGCTCATGCGCAATGATGTAGGGATAGCTCCAGTTGTAGATCGAGATCTGCTGGCCCCCACCAATCTGACCGACATAGGACCAGTTGCCGCCATGGGCGCCGATCTGAATCCAGTTGGGCTCGTTCGTACGAGGTACGAAGAGCACGCTGCAGTGGGACTGCACGATGCCCATCGCCGACGTCACCCGGTTTCGATTGGTCTGGGAAATGTCGGAATCAAACGCGTACGGAACGATGCCTTCGTCCCAGTAGTACGCAGGATTTGAACCACCACCACGTGCCTGCTCCGCAGTCTGAAGCACATCACAGTTCATGATCATGCGGTCTTCTTCAGGAACCGGAGACTCGGCAGCGAAACTCGTCGCGCACGTGAACAGGG
Organism: Phycisphaerales bacterium; assembly: GCA_029243925.1. Classification (GTDB taxonomy): domain Bacteria; phylum Planctomycetota; class Phycisphaerae; order Phycisphaerales; family SM1A02; genus SP202. The sequence continues at coordinate 10,084 of JAQWRC010000179.1, read as the reverse complement.
ACATCAGACATGTCGCCATAAACAGTCGGTGCATCGGTGTTGGTTCCTCGCTCATCGCGGCGGAAGATCTGAAACTCGATTGAAGACACGTGTCCCCTCACCCCAACCATACTTCCCCTGCGCAGTGAAGGAAATTGAATTTCGCCATTTCAGGGCCTTTTAAGGCGGTATTTCACGATTATGGGCCGCCAGAAGACATTCGCTGCCCGCTACCATGACTCCATGATCGATGGCCTGGACAGCAGACTCGCCGCCGCACTCAGCGTGGCCCGAAGCATGGGAGACGTGACCCTGCAGTTCCTCGGCGCCGACAGTCTGGCCACCGACACCAAAGCCGATGGAACCATCGTGACCGAAGCCGACCGCGCCGCGGAAACACATGGATACGACACCATCACCCGTGCGTTTCCCGATGATGGCCTCCTCGGTGAAGAACACGGCACACACCCCGGGACCAGCGGATGGCGATGGGTCCTCGACCCCATCGATGGCACAGTGGCATTTGCCCGCGGCGTTCCTTTATATGGAGTACTCGTCGGACTCGAATACGACGACACACCCGTCGGCGGCGTCATCCACATGCCGGCCATGCGAGAAACCGTATGGGGCGGACAAGGCCAAGGCGCATGGCACCAACACGCCGACGCAGCACCAACCATCGCCCGGGTCTCCACCACCGACCGACTCGAAAACGCAATGGTCTGCACCACCAGCTATGACTACTTCCGCGATGCCGGATGCGCCCCACTGCACGAACGACTCTGCAAGGGCTGCGGATCCACCCGCGGCTGGAGCGACTGCAGCGCCCACCTGCTGCTGGCCACCGGACGCATCGATGCCGTCGTCGAACCGCTCCTGGCCCGCTGGGATATCAGCGCGGTCATCGCCGTCATCGAGGCTGCCGGCGGCCGCTGCAGTGACTTTGATGGCATGAACGACCCGAGCTCCACGAACGCCATCGTCAGCAATGGGCATCTTCATGATGAACTGCTGGAACTCATCGAAGCGGCCAACTGATGTACACTTCACCCACCCGGGCTGGTAGCTCAGTGGTCTAGAGCAAGCGACTCATAATCGCCGGGTCGCAGGTTCGAATCCTGCCCAGCCTATTCCCCCGGAGCACGCGGACCACTGCTCCTCGAAGCGATCAATCCCACTGCTCAAGCGCAGGGACCCCAGGCCTCGATCACCTTGAGTAGATCCAATACATCGACGATCCCATCGTTGTTGATGTCGGCGCCATCATCTGCAGTGCCCCACATCTCGATGATTGCAAGCAAATCAAGAACGTCGACCATGCCGTCAGGATCACCCAGCGGCGCAACATCGGACAGGCAGATTTCATAGCAGTACAGCAACAGCGTTCCCGTGCCGCTGTCGGCCGGCCCCCATCCACCGACACGGATCAGGTACGGCTGTCCTTCCGTCACCTGCGCAACGACTTCGGAGGTGTAGCCCGAACACCCATCGGCATCGTCATTGCAGGCCAGAAGATCCGAATCGACGGGTGGACAGATGCCCGCATCGGCGTAGACGGCCATGTCCGTGTCATACCCGGCCAGATCACAGGTGCTTGCGGTCAACTCTCCATCACAGGTGGCCACGTATCGGAACCAGAGGTCGTTCCAGATCTGCCCGTCGTATTGACAGGAATCATGCTGCACTCCGTCCGTCGAGGCACAGGTGGTGTCGAAGTCATGCTCGCCGTCACCGATCGGCAGCGCAGCGGCGCAATTGTCATGCGGCAGCACCACGTCGAGTGAGACGCTGAGCGTCCCAATGCCGGCTTCAATGGCGCTGAAACCACCGATCCGCACGAGCAGTTGCTGGCCGGCCGTGACAGGGACGTCGAGCTCAGATGTAAACCCTCCACAGCCGGGCCCCACGTCGTTGCACGCCAGCACCTCAGCATCACCGGGCGTGCACCCGCTGCCGGCATCGTAGACGACGATGTCCGTATCGAACTCGGCCTGATCGCAGGTGCTTAACGTGAGTGTTCCCGAGCATGGCGCGCCGTAGGTGTACCAGATGTCCTTATGGACCTGACCGTTGATGTCGCAGAGGTTCAAGTGTGATGAACCGTCGGTCGTTGCCGCTGCCGTATTGAAGACATGATCGCCGATGGCGATCTCCAGAGCCGAAGCGCAGTCATCGTTTGCCGGGGTCCCCGGAACCAGCTCGACCGACAGCGTGCCTGGACCATTGTCATCAACCCAGTAGCTTCCCACCCGGACAAGCAACTGATCTCCCTGGGAAACCTGCACCGACAGGTCCGAGGTCCAGCCGGAACAATCCGTTCCATCGTCGTTGCAGACCAGAAGATCGGTGGAAGCGGGTGGGCATACTCCCGTGTCACGATAGACGGCGATCAGCGTGTCGAAGTCGGCCTGGTCACAGGTCGACACATCGAGTTGACCGTCCCAGTCCACGGTGTAGGAGAACCACACGTCGTTGTAGATGGTGTCACCATTCGTGCATGCGCCGAGGTCACCACTTCCATCCGTCGTGGCCGTCGTCGTATCGAAGATGTGATCGCCATCGAGTATGGACAGCGCATCACTGCAGTCATCATTCGATGCAGGAGGTGATGGAATGAAGAGCAGTGTAATCGTGCCGGAACCCGTCACGCCCTGCTGGGCGGCACCCAGTCGAATCAGGTAGTCCTGACCATCGACGACCTGCACCGAAACCAGAGACGTGTTCCCGCACCCCCAATCGGGATTGTCGTCATTGCACTCCAACAGACTTCCCAGGCCGGGCGGACACCCACCGGGGTCTTCGTACACCGCCAGCATGGTGTCGAATGAAGCCGACCCACAGGTATGGGCAATCAACACGCCATGCCCTTCGGCCTGATAGCGATACCAGACATCGCCATGCGCATCGCCGTCGCCGCAGGGAAGGTGGTTGTACCCGTCGGTCAACGCACTGGTCGTGTCGAAGGGATAGTCCGATGCGCCGACCAGTTGGGCATCCTGACAGGCATCATTCGATGGTCGTGCCGGAAGAATCGTGATCGGCTCGGGAAGCCACGTCGAGTTGTTCCACCCGAACGCGTCCTCGAGGTACGAGTCGTGCCCGGTGGTGACCAGCAGTCCGACGAAGTACGCTCCCGGCACAACGTCCGGGATGGTGGTGCTGAAGTCACCGGTCCACCAGAACAGCGAGTTCACCTGGTCCCATGAGAGGAACCCCGGCAACTGGATGTCATCGGTCGTGATGTCCCAGTCCGTCGATAGGTAGTACCGGGCGCGAACGCCATTGGTCACGTTCGTGGACATGTTCTCGATGGTTCCACCAGAGATCGTGATGGGATCGCCCGGGACGAACTCGGTCGCCGAGGTCGTTGCATTGCCGTGAGCCGAAGAACCCCACTGCCTGTACGACTCGCACCCGACATCGATGACCTCCAGTGGAAGAGTCTGGTCGAGGTAATTCAGTCTGAGGTACTCGGCGTCGGCCGTGTGCATCCCGCGTCCATCCTCGACATAGGTCCTGTTGTAGAACCCCATGACCGATGGATCGCTGTACATGTAGGTTTCGTCGCATGGCTGGGTGTGGAATCCCCATACATGACCCAGTTCGTGATTCACCACTCTTTGGTACAGGACTGTGTCTGGATCGTTGTATGCAAGGTTGAAATCCGACACCCATTGCACGTTCGAGTTGAACAGAACATCCGCATCGTAGATGGAGCCGCTGTCACACCCTTCCAACCACTTTCGAGAAATCAATACCGCCGCCAGGGCCGTACCCCATTCTCCGTGTTCAGGGATGCTGTCGTAGAAACCGCAGAACTCGCTGACACCGTTCGCGTAAGCCCAACTGCCATCGGATTCGATTTCACGGAAGACATCCATGAAACGATTCCAGTGCCCCATCGACATGCTGTTGAAGAGATTGGACCAGTCACCCTCCGGCATCTTCTTCATCGCAATGTAGAGATCATGTGAACCACACCAGCAGTGGGGATCCACATCCTCCCGTTGCCTTGATGCTCCCTGCCGCCTTGCCCCACTGTCAGCCGAAGGAGATTCCACCGCTGCATGTCCGTTCTCCGCGATCCATGTCGCAGCCGTTGGTGGAGGCAGACTGCCGGGAATGCTCGCTCGGCGAAGCAGCAAGTCATCCTGGGGCGATACCTTCAGTGACTCGTCGATGACCAACTGTTTGAACAGCTCCATGGTCATAAGGGAGCCATGTCTGGGCACATGCACATCCCGGACCGTCACGCCCTCTCCATGGGCCCGCGGCTCGGCCATTCCCCGTGCTGGTGGACGGAACCATGCCTGGCCATCCTTTATGTAGTCCACCACTGGAGACCAGTTGATCCAGGCATTCGAAACATCGAGCATCCCACGCCCCGAGGCGTTCATTGGAAATGCGACACCATCCGCTTCCTGAATCCGGAAGACACCCTGCTGACCGCCGACGAACGGGTCGATGTAGCGCTTCCCATCAAGGAGGGCGAAGACAACAACACGTTCGCCGAACTCGAAACGCGGGGCAACGCTATCCAGCGACCGCCCGTGCACGACGCCACCGGGAATCGTCCAGGTGATGACGCTTCCCATGTGCGCATCGGCACCGGGATCCGAATGCCATACATCCAAGACTCGCAGGGTGACATCGGTCAGGATTCGCCCCGATGCCTCCTCGTACATCTCAACGGAATCAATGCGCCCATCGATGATGACATGGCTGGTGTGCACAAGCTCGGGCAAGGAGACGTGGGGATGACTTGCTCTGCATGGCCAAACCAGCATGAGCAACGCCAGGAGTACTGGAATCCATGCTCGAGTCATTTCCACATCTCTCTTCCTGATCCAGCCTACCACTCTGGATGTCAGGAACAACACTCGATTCAGGAAGTGCTCTTCAAAGGAAGGAGATGCGGTTATTACAGCACGGAAAACGCATTATCTACGTCCAGGTGCTTCCCCAAACGATCAGTCCCACTGCAATGTGACGCCGTCCTCGTCGATCGACTCGGTGAAACCGAGGATCGCATCGGAGCCACCTGCTTCATCATCGATGGCAAACAGATTGTCGGGACCAAAACGTGAACGACGACTGAATGCACGTGGCGAATCGAGAAAGTCGACGTGCCCGTCGGCAAAGACCACGCGACCACTCCACTTGCCCATCGGACACGTCACCGAATCGGCCGTCTCCACGCCGTCGCGAGGGCCGCGACTTCCAAACAACGGGAAGTCACTGGACATCGCGCCAGCACGCCACTGGTTGTCGACTCGTCGACCGGTCAACGGCATGTGCGCATACGAGACATTGGACAGCACATCCAGATCGGCCACGAATGAAGGATCCCAATACACCCCATTGCGCGGACTGTACGTCGTCCAGTCATAGTCGTCGTCGATCTCCACATACCCCCGGTCACCCTTGCGCACCAACTGCTTGGGTACCGTGAACCGTTCCATCACCAACAGCGAATAGAGATTCGCAGTGGTATCCAACGTCCGGTCCTTCGTGCCATTTGCGTCGCTGGGGCGGGGATACATCGAATCCATGCCGCCACCAAGACCCTGAGCAAGCACCGCCTGCCCCAATGCCTGCAACTGCATCATCTCGACACCACCCCAGGCACTGTTTGGCGCCTGCGATCCATCAGGATTCATGCCCGTTGTCGCACTTCGCATGGCCGGCAAGGCGATCGCCATCAGCACGACCATGCATGCCAACGTGATCAGCAGGCCAATCAGACTGTAGCCACGTCGTGACCTCACAGGTCCTCTTCCTCAGATGAATCCTGCTGCAACTGCGGGAGCGTATCGATGTCGGCCCGAGGCAGAGCGTCCAGCACATCCTGAAACCGTACCGATGCAGCCAACTGCAACAACGCCCAGACTTCATCGACACGGATGGCATGGCCATGGACGATGAAATCACGGCGGCGCTCCGGCTCAAGCACGGAAATGGTCCAGATGTCGTCGCCTTCACCGTCACCACGGGGAGGATCGGTCAGCCAGTCGCCACCGCGAACCAACTCCGCTAACTCCTCCGCCTGCTCGGCGTCGAGCGTCCCCTTCCACGTCACACGATCAAAGACCGCATCGGTACCACCCCAGAACAAGACCGTCCCATCAGTACGCACCTGATAACGAGCGTACTGCTGTTGTGTTGAGTTGGTGAGATCAAGCTCGAGCCCGAGATTGTCCGTTGGACTCCCCAGCTCAAGCGGCTTGTACCAGTTTGCACCACCACCGCACCCGCCCAACATTGAAATCAGCAACAAGGCCACTGCACAGCATCGCATGCTACTGCTCCTCATTCTGACGATACACCGCCCATGGATCGGGCCCGAAGTCATAACGCACCGGCGCCGCCATTCGACGATCATTGAAATTGTCATCCGCCCACGCCAACGTGGCCAGCTCACGCAGCAACGATCTCAACGCAGGATCAAGCTGCTCGCCCGGTGCAACGGCACGCGTGTAATTCCAATAGACATCATCAGCCGTCACCGCCACCAGATACGCATGACCGGACTTTGGCGCGATCACCCTTCGGAAGTTGGCGACCTCATCCGCTCCGCCGGCATCCGCCAAACCCAACGTCCGGACGGTGGACCAGAGCGCGGCCAGCTGCGCTGGACTGAGACGGCGAGTAAACGCCGGCAAGGTGTTGGGGCCACGGCCCGCAACTGCTTCGTGGTACATCGAACCATCCGGGAAAACGATATACCGGGCATTACGACGATCCGCCTTCGGCTCGTCCTCAGCAGCAAGAATCGTCACATCCAGAGAGAAATCGCCCGGCACGCTCCCATAGGGATCCAGCCCTGACGCATCAGTCCGGGGCGCCGGCGTTCCCGCGCAGCCGAAGCTCGCCAGAAGCACAAGAACGGTGAAACATCGAAGCAGCATGAACGCAGTGTACGCCCTCAGGCGATTCGGCTCCCATTTGAGCCCCAGCATGACTACCATGCCCCCATGCTGATGTCTGTTCGCTGGATGAATGACTACCTGGACCCCCCGGCCACCGAGGTGGAACAGGGTGAACTGCTGACCGCCGCGGGATTCCCCCTGGAAGATCGCATCGATCGAGGCGATGACATCGCACTGGACTTCGAAATGATGTCCAACCGCGGGGACTGCACCTGCCATGTCGGACTGGCCCGAGAAATCGCCGCCATCAGTGGCCGCAGCCTCGTCCTGCCCGATGGATCCGCTGAAGCCCAGGGCGCATCCGTCGACGAGTTCATCACCGTCTCCAATGAAGCTCCCGAAGCCTGCCCGCTCTACACCGCCCGGGTCATCCGAGATGTCAACGTCGGTCCATCACCGGAGTTCATCGCCCAGCGACTCACCGCCCGAGGTGACATCCCGCGAAACTGCATCGTCGATGCAAGCAACTTCGTGCTCTTTGAATACGGACAGCCGACACACGCGTTCGATCTGGACACACTTGCCGGCGGGACGATCATCGTCCGCATGGCGAACAAGGGAGAGACGTTCCTCCCATTGGGCGACGGCGCGGAACCCATCACACTGACTGGAAGTGAACTGGTCATCGCCGATGCCGAAAAACCCGTTGCACTGGCCGGAGTCAAAGGCGGAGCCGCGACCGCCGTCACCAACGCAACGAAGAACATCCTCCTGGAAGCCGCCACCTTCGACCCCGTACTCGTGCGACGAACCAGCCGACTCCACGGCATCGCCAGCGATTCGTCGTTCCGATACGAACGTGGCGTCTCGCCACTGCAAGTCGATGCCGCCGCCGAACGTTTCGCCGCATTGATTCTCGAACACGCCGGTGGCACCCTCTGCCAGGGCGTCGCCGAAGCAGGCGCAGCACTGCCCCAACGACACGAAGTCACCATGCGCACCGATCGATGCCGCACCATCCTCGGACAAGACACGTCCGATGAAAGCATGCTCGATGTCCTCGCCACGCTGGGATTCGAACCGGCGATCAAGGATGGCGTCATCCACACCACCGTTCCATTTCAGCGCGGAGACATCCATCGCGAAATCGATCTGGTCGAGGAAGTCGCACGCATGCAGGGCTATGACGAACTGCCCGTGCACGACAGCATCACCATCCGCCCCGCGGCCCCGCAGCCTTCCATCGTCGGCAAGCGAATGCTCGATGAACAACTCGTCGCCGAAGGATTCGTGGAATCGGTGACACACACCCTCATCACCGAATCACTGGCTGGACCGTTTGTGATGCCGGACCATCAACTGCTCCGCACCATCGATGACCGCGATGGCGGCGACACGCTGCTTCGCCCCTCGATTCTTCCCAGCCTCCTGCGCGTCCGTCAGCACAATCAGAGCCATGGCGCCACGGCACTCCGACTCTTTGAACGTGGATCCACCTTCCACACGGTCGGTGACACGCATGTGGAATCAATGAACCTCGGCCTGCTTGCCGACGTCGAAAATGAAGATGATGGATTGCGACCGCTGCTCGGAGTCATCGAGCGACTCGTCAAACGACTCCGTGGCGAACAGGCTTCACTCCGCGTACTGCCCGATGCAGACGTGCCCTGGTTCGCTTTGGGCGCCACGTTGGAACTCGACGGCACGACGCTGGGACACATGGGGCTGCTTGCCGATGACGCGACCCGCGTGCATGATCTCGATCTCCCAGTCGTAGCCGCTGAACTCGACCTGGCCGTACTGCTGGGAGACGGCGCCGCCGATCTCACCGCGCAGCCGCTTCCCGCGCACCCCGCCATTGAACGCGACCTGTCCATCATCGTGTCCGAGCAGGTCCACTGGGATGCCCTGGACAGAGCAGTCGACGCCATGGACCTCCCACTGCTTGAATGCATGACCTTCGTCACCACCTGGCGTGGCAAGAAGATCGGAAGCGACCACAAATCCGTCACCCTGCGGCTCCGATTCCGCAGCACCGAACGCACCCTGACCCATGAGGAAGTCGACGGGCCCGTCGACGACGTCGTGGACATGCTCCGCTCGTCCTTTGAAGCCCAACTGCGAACCTGATCATGAGCCTGTCCAATCGCACCTTCAATGAACTGCTGAACGATCTTGGCGACAAGACTCCAGCCCCCGGAGGCGGCGCCGTTGCACCCATGGTCGCCGCGCTGGCAGCGGCACTGGGGCGCATGGTTCTGGCCTATTCCATCGACAAGGATGCGCTGAAGGAACATCGCGAACACAACCAACAGGTCATGCAGCACCTTGAGCAGCTTCAGGAACAGGCAACACACTGCGCCGATGAAGATGCCACTGCCTACGCCGCACTCAATGCCTTGATGAAACTCGATGCAGCTGATCCACGCCGCCAGCGTGAATGGGCGGATGCCGTCAGTGGTGCAATGGCGCCGCCCCGCAACGCCATCGAACTCTGCGCCACCCTGCTGGATCTGCTCGAACAACTGAACGGCACGACCAATCGATGGCTGGGAAGCGACCTTGCCGTCGCGGCGATCCTCACTGCCGCCGCGGCTCGAGCTGCGGCCTGGAACGTACGAGTCAACCTCACCCAGATGGATGATGGGCCCGCGCGGGATGAACTTCAGGACGATGTGGAAAGCCAGATCGCCAACCTTGATCAGCGAGCCCGCTCGCTTGAAACTGCCCTGGGCGCGTAATGGACTCGGTGACCCTCGGTCGATAGATCAGGTATGAGCCCGACGCGAGACATTGTCGACATTGAGGGAATCGAATCTCCCGAGGCGAAGCCGACAGCCTCGGCACGCCCATTTCTCTCGATCTGGTACCGCTGCTGCAACGCCTACGGCCGCCTCTACCGAAATCGCACCGCGACCCAGTATGAGGGCCGCTGCCCCCGATGCGGCGCGCAAGCACGCGTCGGCATCGGACCACATGGCTCAACAAGCCGTGTATTTGAAGCCAGCTGATCTTCAAACAAACCGGTCATCAGGGCCATGCTCCCGCTACCATGGTCCGATGGCCTCGATTCCGCCAATCCAACCCGATGCAGATGTCCTCGACCATGCCGTCCTGCAGGATGTCGTCACCGGCCAAATGCGGCTCACCCCTGAGCAAGCCATGCGGCTGTATCACGAACTGCCGATTCAGGAACTTGGACGCTGGGCGGACGCTCGCTGCCGCCACCTCCATGG
>JAQWRC010000021.1 GCA_029243925.1 Phycisphaerales bacterium | reverse complement strand
GAAGTACGACGCGAAGGCTCTGCCTCTGCGTTGGTTGATGGGTGAAAATCATGAGTTGGGAGATCTGACGAGCCTTGTTTGCTCTAGTTCATGCGCAGAGAGGTTGTGCGGCACAGTGCAAGGCCGTGCCGAAAATCGGGTGAACGGATTCGAATCGTCGACATGCACGTTGGCAACGTGCAGGGACGCTGACCTGACGGCATCAATAGAGTCGATTTCTTGCTCTGATGGCAAGGGTGTCACCAGAACTGTCGCCAACTGGTGCGTGAAACAGTGCGTCTATCGCCGGATCATCTCGTCTGTGTCACTCCGCCGTTGTTTTGCCAGATAGGCTTGTGATCGCAGGCCCAGCGGCAAGAGGTTTCCGAAGGCCTGGCTATTCCCGGGAGAAAAAGCGTCATGGCCATCAATCAGTTGGCTGCAGGCGATTGGACTCCCAGCGTTCTCGCATCCTGCGAATTTCATCCTCGGAGAAGAAGTAACGAGTGGCCGGGGCGGAATACAACCGATCCAGGTGGTCGTCTGGCAATTGAATTTGTGATTGAAAGGCTCGATATATGTCAGCGTAGGCCTTGTCTTCGCCCACATTCTGGCGTTTGACTGCCGGTACCGGCCTTTCAATTAACTTGGAAACGGCCTCCTGCTGACCGGAATCCGGAAGGTCGGAACGAATTGCCAGGACCGACCAGCCATTGTCCTTGATAATCGACCACCGCCGGGCACGGTCGAATTCGTGACTGAACAAGTCCACGCCGTAGATATCCAGAATTTCAGTATCGAACCAATCGATTGGTTCATCGTGTTCGAAGCTCTCTTGGAACCCACGGGTTAATTCATGGATGGGAATTCTGTCATGCGCACGTCGCACCCCCCAGATTTCATCTAGATGTTGAAAGTAAGAGGATATGTTGCGGGCAACCGGATCCCGGAACATCGTGATCAGGGTGTTTGATTTGAGGGGCTGGATGATTCTGTCATTCAGCATCAGGCCGAATTGATTGCGATCGCCATAGCGATTGGATACCCGCTGATTCTCGTGGACGATGCGGGCTTTATATGAAAGGTTGCGAGCGTTGCACCAATGAATATGAAAGGGGGTAATGTTGTCGAGCGATTGCAATATGCCCATAATGCTGCTTGAGCCGACCTTGCCCATTTGATGAACGAGAATCAGCTTGTTGCCGGACTCCAGTGCGATATCAATACGCTTGCGGTTGCGTCGTGCGTGTCGCCATGCCCGTATGCGACGTCGCAGTGGCTTCTTGGTTGCGATGGTCATGCCGAAGATACTCCGTGAATGTTCTGCAGAAAGCTGATCGGTAGGTTGATTGGTGGAATGAGGGGCGGATCTTCAGCGTTGCCATGGGGATTGAAGAACTCTCTCCACGATACTGCGGCGAGAGTTCCTGTGCTTGTAAAGCGGGCAAAGCAATTCGAAGGACCAAGATTCTCGCTGGTAACGTGATTCTGCATGACGTACTTGCGAGTAAAGACTTTTTACAAGGTATTTCTAGCCAGATTTTACCAGTCACTATTTTTATAGCGTATCGCGAAATGTAGAAAGACCTACAACGAGATGACGAGTAGATGGGAGGGGGCGAGAGAGGGCAGGGGAGTCGCTTACTTGAGATGGAATTGCAGTCGCAACTCAGTCTCGGACACACTTAGTCTGCATACCGGCCCAGTAGTGTGTCCATGCAGGGGCCGATGCGGTAGCGCAGGTTCGCCTGCAACGCAGCACGCTGCCGATCATTGAGGGCGGTCGGTTTCACGCTCAGTCCGATGCCTTTGGTGTCGTACCACTCCAGTGATTTTGCTCGGTGTTCATCAATATCGAAGGGTGCGTCATGGTTTATGTCAAGGAAGTCCAGTAGTCGCTCAACTTGTGAGAAGTCATCCTTGAAATCTTCGTAGTAGAGGATCATCTTCTCTCCCTCGAAGGCGTCATACGCACGGATGTTCACCGCGTACCGACTCAGTCTCCAGGTGCTTTCTCTGGCCGCGTTATCGTGGTAGTCCCGAACGACTAACACCATCCGGGGAAAGATCGGCGTGAAGCGGTAGCCGCACCTCCACAGTACCTCACGGATGACCCTGTTGAACCGGCTTTCCTCATAGAAGATGCAGTTACAACTATCAGGTGTATTCGCTTTGCGTACGTCGTGGGTCCGGTAGATCGCCGGGTCTCCACCCTTTTTCAACTTGGTACGACCAGGTGTGGGCCGACCTGAGAAGTACTCGATGCAATAGCGAAGCCAGTTCAAGCCGCTGCGAGGATGAGACACGAGGATGGTTTTAGAGCGGTCCAGTTTCATCAGCTGGCGATTAGTCATACATTCCTCATCGGGTGCTTGTGGAAAGTCAACAGAGTGATGGTAGCAGTGCGTCGCTCTTGTCGCTCCCGAGCCAGTCGCTACTTCGATGAGAGATGTCGAAGACTTTGATAGCCTGATCTTGTTCCAATTCCCATCTCATGGGACCGCTTTGAAGCGGGCGAAGCAATGCGAAGGACCGAGATTCTTGCTGGCACATAGTCAGCGTCAAGCGTTACCACTAGCGTGCAGTGATAGGTGCTCGATCAGCTTGCTCATGCAAATTTGTGAGTGTTAGATGGTTGCTTGAGTCTTGTGACTTCATGAGGCACAGGAAGCACATAGTCCAGACAGGGTAAGCTCGTGGTTCTCTAGTTTGAATCCCTTCGGGATGAGTTTGTTCAAACCTCCGGGGCATCCATGAATGTCGAAGAACCGGTCGCAGGCTTTGCAGTGGAAGTGGTGGTGGTGCTTGGCAGCAATGCTTGCGAGCTCGTATCGATCGCTCTTTCCGGGGACTGAAACACTGACAATGACGCCATCTTCTTGGAGCCTGCGAACGGCGCGATACACCGTGCGGAGGCCCAGTGATTCAAGCTCCTTGCTTGCCAAATGGTGTAGCTCGTCGATTGACAGTGGCCGGCCAGCTTGTTCGAAGGTGTCATGAATGGCCTGCGTCTGTCTGGTCTGGCGTTGGATGGGCATACTTTTACCGTAACTCTCAATGCCGAGTTTCGTCCAGTGCCATATGAACTTAATGGCAAATAGTGGCCGCATGCTACTGGCATTGCATTGCCAATAAGGCTATCTTGTCCCACCATGGCTATTGCTCATCAGAATGGATCTTCAAGTTGTTTACATGCATGTTGTTTGTCTCTGCGAGTGCCAGTCTCTTACCCGGCTTGGAATCTTGGTGAGTTCAGCAGCAGGTTTACAGTTGGGTTGATCTGGCACTTCTAAACGCGTAGTTATATGAAGTGTTTCTTTCCTCACACCTTCTTGCAGGAGTCCCTTTAATGTCCTCATGCTGCCCACTTTGTAGTTCGGCCAACCAGTTGTCCATTGATTCAGCCACACTCTGCATGGAGTGCGGAACGGTGGCGACCCCAATCTTCACTATCCCGATTGGATTGATGGTGCTCGGTGGAGTTACGATTGCTGTTGCATTCATGGGCATCAAACGACTTCGTTCGATGCGCCGGTTAGTTGCGGTCTGAGAGAGGCCCCGTGGCTTGTCCGATCGCTTGAACGAACGATGCGAGTCCTGTGAGGTGTCACCAAAACCGATACCACTCGGTGCACGAAACAGTGCAATCCGGTGCTTCCTGCTGCGAGTCGGCCAGTTCGAAACGGAAGGCCCCCAAGAACAACAAACCCCGCCGGAAAGCGGGGTTGTGCGACACGGTGCATGACCGTGCTTTCGGATCAAAAGCGGGTGAGGCGATTCGAACGCCCGACATGCACGTTGGCAACGTGACGCTCTACCACTGAGCGACACCCGCAGGGTGCATACGGTGGGCTCGACGGCAGCTCTGGTAATACCGTGGTATCGCTTGTGGGCAGCCCTTGCCCAGCTGGGGCTTGGCTCGGGTGCAAAAACCGCTATAGCTATATTGGCCATTGAGGGCCCAATATTGAACAGATTACCTCTCTAATCGAACTTTGACAGTGTACTATTTGTCATTGTGAGAGCGTTTGAGTCCTATCCCTTCAAGACTTGCAGACGGAGCATGCTGTGGCTGACAAAGAGGTGGCTAAGGAGCAGGTTGCCAAGAAACCTGTCTATGTTCCTACCGATCGCGAGCAGGCCTTTCTCGACACTGTCGAGGACACGCGTCATCAGCGTGAAATCATCAATGGTCTGACGCCCTTCTTCAACGAGAAGGCGCCGGAGGACATGATGTCCTTCTACACCGAGGACGAGGTCGTCAAGCTTCAGGTGCTCAAGGGCACCGAGCGTGACGTCGAGGGCCGAATGCCCGTCAAGATCACACGGCACTACTTCGAGCTGGCACGAAAAAGCAAGCCCATCCAGCGGATCGTCAAGGCCAGTCCCGACGAGACCAACGACATGGCTGGATCGGAGGATCCAGGCAATCAGATGGACTACGCGCCAGTCGAGGGTCTTCTGCACAAGTACGAGATGGGGCTCATGTACGTGGTTTCCACCTGCTCGGCCCATTGTCGTTTCTGCTACCGCGAGGAGCTGATCGCCCGCAAGGACATCGAGCGGCACGACGGTACGGTCGCCAAGAAGGGGTTGGCCAAGATTCCAGAGATCACGGCCTATGTCAGGGCCCACAACGAACTGGTCAAGGCCAATGGTGGACGTCATCCGGAGACTGGTCGCGAGAAGCTCCGGGAGATCCTGCTCTCCGGCGGTGATCCGATGGTGCTCAACAACTCCAAGATCGCAGCCTGGCTGTCGGCATTGGCGGAATCCGATGTTGAGTCGATCCGCATCGGCACCAAGGAGATGGCGTTCTATCCACAGCGTTTCGACGACAATTTCTTCGCGATGCTCGATCGTTTCCACGAGACCTATCCGGAGGTCGCCGTCCACTTCATGCTCCACTTCGAGCATCCGGACGAGATTCTCGACAAGGATGACGATGAAAACTACGTCCAGGATTCGCAGGGCTTCTACCAGTGGATTCCCGATACCGGTCACGCCATGCGTGAACTGGTGAAGCGGGGCTGGGTCAGTGTCCAGAATCAGACGCCGATCATCAAGGACATCAACGACGATGTCGATGCCCTTCGACTCCTTCAGCGTGAGTTCAAGCGTGCCGGTGGTGAGAACCATTACTTCTTCTGTGGTCGTGACATCGTCGCCTACAAGGCGTTCAATGTGCCGATCGAGGAGGCGTGGACGAAGCTCAATGAATCGCAGAAGGGCTTGTCGGGCATCGAGAATCATGCTCGCCTCTCGATCACGCACTACAAGGGGAAGACCGAGGTCAACGCCATTACCAACGAGCCGATCCCGGGGCTGCCCGGTAGCGAGAATGGTGTGGTGATCTTCAAGCTTCTGCGGAATGCACTTGATGCACCGGATCGAGGAAAGGTCTGCATCGTCGGACGCAATCCGGATGCGGTGTGGTTCGACGACTACGAGGATCGGGTCCTCTTCGATGAGGCGGGGCTCTTCGACTACACGAGAGTGACGGAATCCGGCAAGGCTCCGAAGAATCTTCCGAGTCCGATGCCAGGTATAACTGGCTGCCAATGATCAACAAGCGGGTGCTCAACCCAGCCGAGGCGGTCGCGGACATCGCCGACGGTTCCAGCATCATGATCGGTGGCTTCGGCGAGGCCGGCAGTCCCATCGAGTTGATCCATGCGCTCATCGATCAGGGCGCTTCCGATCTGACCGTCATCAGCAACAACACCGGTAGTGGGGAAGTCGGCCTGGCTGCGCTTCTCAAGGAACGTCGCGTCACCAAGGTGATCTGCTCATTCCCCAAGACACTCAACTCCACTGTCTTCCCGGAACTGTACCGGGAAGGCTTCACTGAACTTGAACTGGTTCCCCAGGGCACGTTGGCCGAGCGTATTCGCGCGGGTGGTGCCGGTGTTCCGGCGTTCTACACGCCGACGGCCGTAGGCACCCCGCTTGCGGAGGGCAAGGAGTTCCGGGAATTCAACGGTCGCGACTATCTCCTCGAGCATGGCTTGGCCGCGGACTACTCGCTCATCAAGGGCCTGGCCGCCGATTCCCATGGCAATCTTCTCTACAACAAGACGGCTCGCAACTTCGCGCCGATCATGGCCATGGCGGCGGACGTGACCATCGTTCAGGCCGCCAGCGTTCTCGAGCCGGGTGAGATCGACCCGGAGATCGTCGTGACGCCCGGCATCTTCGTCGATCGTGTAGTCGAGGTCGCGGACCCTGCGTACGAGTCGGAACTGATCGCTGCGGGAGTGAGCTACCCATGACTCAGCAGACTCAGGTCACTGGATGGACGCGTGAGGAAATGGCGCAGCGGCTCGCTCAGGACATCGCTAATGGTTCCTATGTGAATCTGGGTATCGGAATCCCGGAGTTGGTCGCGAAGTTCGTCCCCGAGGGACGGACGTTCATCTACCACACGGAGAACGGTCTGCTTGGCATGGGGCCGTCGCCTGCCGAAGGCGAGGCCGATCCGGAACTCATCAACGCCGGCAAGCGGCACGTGACCGCCAATCCCGGTTCGGCCTATTTCCATCACGCGGACAGCTTCGCGATGATCCGTGGTGGTCATCTGGATCTGAGCGTACTCGGCGCGATGCAGATCGCCCAGAACGGTGATCTGGCCAACTGGTCGACCGGCAAGCCCGGAGCGATCCCCGCCGTCGGTGGGGCGATGGACCTTGTCGCCGGTGTCAAGCAGGTGTTCGTCATCACCCAGCATTGCACCAAGACGGGCGATGCCAAGCTTGTGGAATCCTGTTCGTATCCATTGACAGGGCGGGGTGTCGTCGATCGTGTCTACACTAATCTGGCTGTGATCGATGTCACGCCCGACGGGTTTCAAGTGGTTGAGCTCTGTCCGGGTGTTGAGTTTGAGACTGTTCAGGAATTGACCGGTGCACCATTGCGTTCGGCAAGCGAGTAGGAAGCGGCGAGTCACATGAGTACCGAATCCAATACGACCACCTCCCAGCCTCGCAGTGCCGAGATCTTCGAGCGTGCCAAGCATGTCATGCCGGGCGGCGTGAGTCGCAACACCGTGTTGCGCAAGCCGTATCCGCCCTATGCCGCCTACGGCGAAGGGTGCCGCCTGATCGATCTGGACGGTATCAGCCGAATCGATTTCTCGAACAACATGGCGTCACTCATCCATGGTCACGCCTTCCCGCCGATCGTCGAGGCCGTCACCGAGCAGATCAAGCGGGGGACGGCGTTCATGATGGCCACGGAATGCGAGGTCATCCACGCGGAGCACATGTGTTCGCGGAGTCCCGGGTTCCAGAAGGTCCGGTTCATGAATTCCGGAACCGAGGCGGTCATGGTCTCGATCAAGGCGTCGCGTGCCTTCACGGGCCGTCCGATGATCGCCAAGGTGGAGGGTGCCTATCACGGTGGATACGACTACGCGGAAGTCAGTCAGGCCCCGAAGCCGGAGACCTGGGGAAGCGTGGATCATCCCAACAGCGTGCCGCTGGCCCATGGAACGCCCGAGTCCGCGTTGAACGACGTCTTGATTCTTCCGTTCAACGACATCGAGCGTGCGTTGGCGATTCTCAATGAGCATGCCGAAGATATCGCGGGCGTACTGCTTGATCCGATGCCACATCGAGTCGGCCTCAATCCGGTCGAGCCCGAGTTCCTCAAGGCCATCCGGGAATGGACCACCAGTAATGGGGCGTTGCTCCTGTTCGACGAGGTCATCACCTTCCGCTCGACCTACGGTGGTCTGCAGATGCACTACGGCGTCGAGGGAGATCTCACCGCCATGGGCAAGATGGTCGGTGGTGGATTCCCGATCGGTGCGATTGCCGGTCGAAGCGATGTGATGGACGTCATGAACCCGAGTTCCGAGCAGTATCTGCTTCCGCACTCTGGAACGTTCTCGGCCAACCCGATGAGCATGGTCGCTGGGTACACCGCGATGAAGCACTTCGATGAGGCCGCCGTCGAGCATGTGAACAATTTGGCCAAGCGAGCGAGGGCAGGAATCGAGGAAGCGGCTGAACGAACGGGTGCTCGAGCCTGTGTGACCGGAGCCGGTTCGATTCTTCGTGTGCATATGAAGGAGAAGCAGCCCCGCAACTTCCGTGAGGCCTTCCTTTCACCGGAGGAGAATGCCCGTTTGAAGACGATGCTGGATCATCTCTTCGAAGCGGGGTTCGTCATGATCAACACCTGTTCGGCCATGATGTCGACACCGATGACCGAGACCGAGATCGACGCTTTGGTTGCCGCTTGCGGTGAAGGATTCGAGAAGATCGCCAGGATGCCCTGATAAGGGTGAATACTCTGATTCAAAGGGTCATCGTGGTACGGTGTAGCCATGGCAGGGGGGGTTATCTTTTTTTTCAGACACCACCAACGAATGGATGGTCGGTGGTTTCTGCCAAATGTGGATGGTGAGAGTCAGCGCAACCTCAATGAATAAACCCCTGCCGAAGCAGGGGTTATTTTTGAAAGCGGGTGAGGCGATTCGAACGCCCGACATTCACGTTGGCAACGTGCATGCACACCGACGCGGCGGCATCAACAGAGTCGATTTCTTGCGGTGATGGCAAGGGTGTCACCAATAGTGTCACCACTGGCGTGCAAGACGCGGGATTGCAAGCATGGAGGCTTGCAGGGGTGCTACTGGAGGCACTAGCGAGCCTGGAGTACCCTGCTCAGGACCGTATTCCTGAGCCCTGGAGAAGATAAGTGGCTGAAGATCGAATAGGCAAGTACACAGTCCTCGGCGAAGCCGGTCGCGGCGGCATGGGAATCGTCTACCACGCTCATGATGACTCACTCGATCGAGATGTGGCCATCAAGGTCCTCCCCGATTCGATGGTTTTCAATTCCAAGCGTATGGCCCGGTTCCAACGCGAAGGCAAGCTCCTGGCTTCGCTCAACCACCCCAATATTGCTGCCATCTATGAAGTCGATAACGAAGAATCTCGGCCGTACGTGGTTCTGGAGTATGTCTCGGGAGACACCCTTGCTGAAATCATCAGTCGTCGCCCAGTTCCCTGGAATCAGATACTGCCAATCGCGATCCAGATAGCAGATGCCATCGAATACGCGCATCAAGAAGGCGTCATCCATCGGGATATCAAACCACAGAATGTGAAGCTCGATGCCAAGGGCAACGTCAAGGTTCTGGACTTCGGACTCGCCAAGGCCATCGAAGATGAAAAATCCTCCGATGATGCCCCCACCCCAAAGAGCTCAAAGCCGCTGCCTGATGCTGCGACCGTATTGGAGCTCTCTCGGGGAAGCCAGGATCAGTCGTCCACCAGACCAGGCATGATGATGGGGACCATCGGATACCTCTCCCCGGAACAGGCCTGCGGCCATGAGGTGGATAAGCAGACGGACATTTTCTCCTTTGGGTGCATCCTGTTTGAAATGCTCACAGGCGATGCCCCATTTGCCTCCGAATCCGCCGTGGACGCCATCGGCCGAACACTGCACAAGGAACCTGCTTGGGAACAACTCCCTGCTGACACACCGATCAGGCTCAAGGCGCTGCTGCGGCGATGTCTCGCCAAGGATAAAAAGGGGCGCCTCCGTGACATCGGCGATGCTCGGCTGGAATTGGTCGAACTGCGTGATTTCGGACAAGAGGAGTGCACGGAAGTCTCTGCCCATGCGGGCCAAAAGTACTTTTGGCGAGTCCCTGCGTCGACGATCATCGTCGTCATAATCGCCGCGATCACGTTCACTTGGTTCTATGTGTTTGACCGCCCTGCATCATCACCCAATGAGTTCATTGCAAAGGCACCGCTGAGCTATCGATCCGTGAGCATCCCGGACAAGCTCAAACTCAATGCATTTTCCTCATCGGCAGATGATGATTACCTCAGGATGGTTTGCTTCGAGGAAATGAACCCCGATCGCAAAGGTGGCAAGCCAGAGCTGGATTGGCGTCTCTACGTCCGACCACGCGATTCGGCCCAACTCCGCGAGATACACCATTTCACGGAACTCACTGGATATGCCTTCTCACCTGATGGCGAGTCTTTCGTTCTCAACATCAAAGGTCATGTCTACAGAGGGCAGATTGATTCGACCGCAGCGCCGATCGAATTGGCAAGAGTGCCCAATGCCCAGAACGCTGTAGGCGGATTTACCATGTTCCCCGCAAAGCGAGGTGTGGTCTGGTTTGATGATGAAACAATCATTGTCGAAGCTGCCGATGAAAATGGCCAGCACCAGATTGTCCTCCTTGATGCCCGAACCGGCGATCTCAAAAAGACCATTCCCCTCAAGCTCGACAGCAGCGCACTTCGTTTAGATGGGTTGATCGGCAGGTTCGATGACGACCACGTCCTGATGTACGTCTCGCTCTACAACAGCGAAGGATTCAGCATCAATATCGCCTCTGTCTCCCTGACCACTGGGGAACTCAAAGTCCTCGTAGAACGGGCGGGATTTGCACAGGCCATTGGAGATCACCTTTTCTTCAGCCGTGGTGACTCCCTCTACATGGCCCCCTTCAACCCGGAGACCCATGAACTCCTGGATGCGGGCCATCCTGTTATGGAAGGCCTCCATAGCGACTACGGAACTCACGGCAGTTTCAATATCACGGATAACGGCACGCTCGTTCACAAGCCTGGCGGCATGAAGGGCAGCAAACGACGGTTGCTCCTGAATACGACAGACGGGATCCAGCCGTCAGGGCTGCCCGATGTATCGTTCCATAACGATCTATCCGTTTCCGGTGATGGCTCACAAATTTGCACAACGATCATTCGAGAGGATGGGATGTGGGAAATTTGGGGCGGAACGTTTGACCCGCCACGTATGCGACAGATCATGGCCAGAACGGATGCAGATTATTGCTACCCGATGCTCAGCTACGACGGGAGCATCATGGGTTGTGTTCAGATCGAGACAACTTCTGATGGCGTCGAGTTTGCCTACATGGTTGTTCCAACTGATGGCTCTCGACCCAGTCACATGCTCAACAAATTCAAAATCGAAGATCAAGTGCACATGCGCTGCTTCAACTTGGACAACACACGCATCCTGGGGGATCGGCCTAATCCCAACCAGGCCAATAGCCAACGTCATCTGATTGAATTTGATGTCGAAACTGGAAGGGTGACAGAATTTCTCTCGCGAGTTGGTGGCGCAAGTGAGGGATTGTGGTCACCAGATGGTTCACTTGTGTCCTTCAAGACAATCGAAAGTGGTACCCCTGAACTATATCTCTATAACCCCGGTACGGAAGCGACAATCCGAGTCACTGACATGCCAGTGGGCTTATACAGTTGGATGGAACACTCCGATGGCAGCCTCTCACTGATCTACTGGGACACTCAATGGGACGTCTGGGAATCGACCGTCGGTTACGACGCCAATGGCGAACTTCTGATTGGCGAACCCAAGCCCTATCCACTTGTGCTCTCGAAGACAGCGCTCTTGTCCACTTTGGATAACAGAGGAAATGCATACGTCATCGAAGCCGGCCTGGACGACGCCCCGCCCAGCCACATCTCGGTCATCGAGAACTGGCTCCCAAGCGTCTTGACGGAAGAGAACTGATTCCCTCGGCCAATATATTTGGGATCTGTTCTTCAATCTATGAATGGATTGAATTGCATGGCAACTTCCGAGCCTAAGGCGAGTGGATTCCGCCGTTAAGCCGGTAAACGGATTCGAACGCCCGACATTCACGTTGGAGATGTCACGATGGGTAACTGGGTGTGTCTTAGATCACTGTATTTCATAGACATGAGTATCAAATCCACCATCCACTGTTCATATCGAAATGGGGCGAATAACCCACAGGATTGCCATCCAGTTGATGTCTCGCGGAGACTGTTCTCCAGGAGCCACTCGTGAACCGGTGCATCAAGCTGAATTGTTCGTCTGGACATGGCGGCCAGTGCAACGACTACCCGACTGGAATCAGCACGGACCCCAGGCGGCGATCAGCGCCAGGACATCATTGACACCGACGGTTCCATCGCCATCGACATCCGAGTTGGGATTGCTGGTTCCATAGTCGCCAAGCAGCTGCAGG
>JAQWRC010000166.1 GCA_029243925.1 Phycisphaerales bacterium | reverse complement strand
CAGACAGCAAATCAAACAAGGAAGACCCTGAAAAGGTGGAATCCGGCTCTGAAAAAGGCGCTCTCCAGGGAAAGGATGACCCCTCGGATGGCTCAAGAACGGGGCTTGGTTTCGACACGATCGTTGGAAAGATCGTGGTTGAGCGAGGCCTGGTCACCAACGATGAGCTTGATGAGGCGCTGGAACTGGCCGATCAGAGGAGAAAACTTGATCCCTCGCTGTCCATAGCCGACGTTCTTCTGGACTCGGAAATGCTCACCCGCAGGCAGCTGGACCGAGTCAGAACCGAATTCGAGACCGACAGAAACAGCCAACAGATACCCGGATACAAGATTCTGAGAAAACTGGGAGCCGGTGCGATGGCAACGGTCTTCCTTGCGAAACAGATCAGTCTCGATCGCCTGGTTGCGATCAAGATTCTACCCAAGCGCTTTTCGGACAATGAGTCTTTCATCGAACGGTTTTACAGGGAAGGCCGGGCTGCGGCGAAGCTCAACGATCAGAACATCGTCCAGGCATATGACGTCGGCCAGGCTGGAGAACATCACTATTTCGTGATGGAATACGTGGATGGCGAAACCCTCTACGACGCCATCACCAGAGACAGACATCTCGATGAAAACACGGCACTGACGATCTTGAGGCAGGTCGCCTCGGCCTTGAAGCATGCGCACGAACGTGGATTCGTTCATCGAGACATCAAACCCAAGAACATCATGCTTGCAGCAGATGGGACGGTGAAGCTTGCCGACCTCGGGCTTGCAAGAGCTCTCAGCGACCACGCAGTGGCTGAAGCCGAAGCAGGCAGAGCCTACGGAACGCCTTTTTACATCAGCCCGGAACAGATTCGTGGCCGAGTGAAAATCGGCCCCGAAGCGGATATCTACGGTCTGGGTGCGACGGCGTACCACATGGTCACAGGCCGGGTTCCATTTTCTGGAAAGTCACCTTCGCAAGTGATGAACAGGCATCTCAAAGATGAAGTCGTTCCACCAGACCATGTGAATTCGAAACTCACGGCAGGCTCCGCGCAGATCATTGAAATGATGCTTGAGAAGAGACCCAGCGATCGGTACTCGACCGCGGCAGATCTGATGGAGGACATCGACCTGGTCATGAAGGGTGCCCGCCCTCTTCATGCTGGCACTCGGATCAATCTTGAAAACATGACTGGAAGCTTCGAGGCTATTCAGGGTGAAGAAAGTCCAGGCCGAGTTCAGCCATCCACGCAGACAAATCAGGCTGGCAATGATTCACGAAAGCTCCTGATCACGGTCTCAATCGCCTCATTCAGCATCATCGTGCTGTTGATCGTTCTGATTCTCTTTGGAAGCTGATCACTCAGGGTGCATTCGAGCCAGAAGCTCCACCTCGACAGGAGCATTCAAGGGCAGCGAGATCGACCCGACGGCGGCCCGCACATGACGCCCTTCCGAACCGAAAACGGATTCCATCAATTCACTGGCACCATTTGCCACAGCAGGCTGTCCGGTGAACTCGGAGTCACACTGAACGAACACCCCCAGCCTGATGATCTCAGCGACGCCATCCAGACCTTGAGAAGACTCTGCCGCGAGGACGGCAAGGGCATTGAGAGCACATTGGCGAGCGGCCTCGAAAGCACTCCGCTCACTCACCTCGTCTGGAACACGTCCACACGCCAACAAGACACCATCAGAGAGTGGAATCTGACCACTGACGTACACCAGGTCCCCCACTCGTTTGGCAGGGACGTACGAGGCAACAGGGCTTGGGGCCTCAGGCAGGACGTATCCGAGGTCAAGAAGAGACTTTTTGGGACTTGGGCGTTGCGTGGTCATGATCAGAGAATACCTTTGAGGGGCATGGGAAGGCTCGAGACCGTGTCTGATAATTCCCAGAGAAAGTCATAAAAATCTGAAAACTTGACATCCTTTTTCTGCTCTCTAACGTATTGGTTTGAGGTTCAAAGTGTCTTCAGACAATTGTCTGGGGCAGGAAGGGCCAAGACAACCTGTTTCCGGTTGACGAGAGGAATCGTCATAACTGATCGCGCAGATTCGTGAGTCCAGATTTGGATCCAAGAATCAATCAGATCAAAACCGCTCTTATACTTCGGGTGAATTCACCCACCCCCTCCTCTCCACTCGTCAGCAACAACTCGTACTGCACCAACCCATCTGGTGGGTTGAGCGCCAGTCACATGCTGCTTGAAGCTCCCTCAGCATTCCTGAGTGAGCCTTCAAAGTGAGAAGTGGTGTGCCCTGAACTCGATTTAGGACACTGAGAG
>JAQWRC010000144.1 GCA_029243925.1 Phycisphaerales bacterium | reverse complement strand
ATCAGGCAGGTGGCGATGATGGTCAGGGACCCGCCGCCCTCGGCATTTCTTGCTGAGCCGAAGAGTTGCTTGGGCACTTCCATCGCCTTGGCATCCAGGCCACCGGACATCGTTCGTCCACTGTTTGCATAGGTGCGTGAGTTGTTGAATGCTCGTCCGAGTCGTGTCAGGGAATCAAGCAGTACGACGACGTCGCGGCCTGCTTCGAGCATCCGTTTGGCTCGGTCGATTGCGAGGATGCCCAGTTCGATGTGTCGATCGATGTCCTGATCATTGGAGGACGCCAGCACGTGAGCAGGGACATTGCGGCGGAAGTCCGTGACTTCTTCGGGTCGCTCGTCGATCAGCAGGGCAACGAGTTCCACGTCCGGGTGATTGGTCTTGATGCCCGAGGCGATGTTCTGCAGCAGAATGGTCTTGCCTGCCTTGGGCGGAGCGACGATGAGTCCACGTGTGCCGTAGCCAAGTGGGCAGAACATGTCGATGAGTCGGCATGCAGGTGGACAGCCGGGATGCTCGAGGGCCATGCGTGGCTGTGGATCAATCGCTTCGAGTTCTTCAAAGGGGGTGCACGATTGAGCCGCTTCTGGCTCAAGGCCTTCCACGGAGATGAGCGTATCCACCACAGGACGGGGCGCACTGCGTTTGCGACCTGATCGGCGACGGGACCGTCGTTCAACCACGGTCGCGGTGACGGATTGCCCAGGGCGGAGGTTGTACTGCTCCATGATCTGCGCCGGGACCAACGGGTCGTTGTCGCCCTTGAGGATGCCGTTGTCGAATTGTCTGATGCGGCATTCGGTGGCTGAGAGCCATTCGAGAATGCCGGTGCAGGTGGTGCTCATGCACATGTGCTCTGTGGGTATTGCGCTTGGGGTGAATCTCGGTGCACGAGCGCCGAAAACACGATGCGAATCCCGGTTGTTTTCTGTAAACGGTGCGGTTCCAAGGTGTCGCTCAAAGAGCAGCCCGGAACCACAAACGGAGTAGAGCAGGGAGCATGGGGGATGTCAAGACGAATCAGCCCTGCTCAGGCGAGATGCGGTCCTGCGAGGAGGCACGCGATATCAGCGGCACGTCGTGCATTGGCCAGCAGCAACGCCAGATTCGCAGCGACTGATCGGCCATCGGTGGAAGCAGCCAGATGTCCAAGGAGAAACGGTGTGCGGTCCGTACCGGCGATTCCGCCTGCAGCAGCGGCCTCTTCGGCCGCCTTGATCAGTTCGTCGAGTTCATCGGCGTTCAGGGCCAGTTGCGAATCAATCGGATTGGCCAGGAGGACGCAGGTATTCAGATCAAGTGTGTTCCATTGTTCAGAGCAGATGCGTTTGACCTGAGCGGCATCATCAACACGTTGGATGGCGGGTGCGTCCGGGCGGCTTGCTGCTGTGAATGCGGGCCATTGATCGGTGCGCCATCCCAGTACCGGTACGCCGAGTGATTCAAGCAGTTCCAGCGTTGCGTCGGTATCGAGAATGGACTTGCTTCCTGCTGATACGACGCAGGCGCGGGTGGAAGCCAGAGTGCGTAGATCAGTGGAGATGTCCGGTCGTACTTGCCAGTTGCGGTGAACGCCACCGATGCCACCCGTCGCCATGGTGGGCGCCCAGTCCGAATGACCAGAGGAGGCGTGCATGTGACGGCAGGCGATCAATGCACCTGAGACGGTCGTGCCAGCCGAGCCGCCTCCTTCAAGCGCCAGTGCCATTGTTGTTGCGCCTGCCTTGTGTCCATGTCCGCGCTTGACCAGTTTCTGGAGTTGGTCATCGTCAATTCCAAGATGCAGTTGTCCTTCAAGTACGGCTGTCGTGCACGGGACGGCGCCACGGGCCCGCACTTCGGCCTCCATGCGACGTCCGAGCTCACTTGCAAGTGGGCTTGAAGGATTCCAATCCGGAACGCTGGTCAGGAGTGCATCGCGTGACCAGTCCTCATGCCACGGTTCATTCGGCAGTCCGCTGGTCAAGACGGCAGATTCAAGTACGACGATCGGCGATGCGGATTTGATCGCCGCTTCAACTTCAGGATGGATCACAATGCCGGACACGGGTGGCGATTCAGGATCGTCGAGTGCGGATTCGCCCGCCCATCCGCTTCTTGGGCATGCCGGTCGGAACAACCCCACCGGGGAATTTGGAGGCATCCTGTGTCTGGGCTGCGTCCGGCAAAGCATCGATCACACGACTGTGCTGCTCCTTGGCTGCTTCGCGAGCCTCCTCTGCCCGGCGCCGGCGATCAACGATATCTGAGGGCTCTGGTCCTGGCTTGAAGTCTTCGTATCGCCGCTCAACGATTTCAACGTTGGTCAGTTTTTCAATGTTCTCAAGGAGATCAGACTGATCGGGTGTGACGAACATGATGGCCTTGCCATCCCGTCCCTTGCGCGCAGTACGTCCGATGCGATGGACGTACACTTCCGGATCTTCAGGCACGTCGTAGTTCACGACGTGCGTGATGTCATCGACATCGATCCCGCGTGCAGCCAGATCGGAAGCAACGACAACGTGGACATCCCGTTGCCGCAGTTTTTCCATGACTCGATTTCGAGCCCCCTGATGCATGTTCGCATGCAGCGTCACCGCATCGATGTTCTTGTTCTGGAGTGCCTTTGCAACCTTGTCAACGGTGACCTTCATTCGACAGAACACCAGTGCAAGATCGGGTTTCTCCACTTTGAGCAGGTGTTGCAGTAGACGACGCTTGTCCCACTCCTGGACGCCAACGCAACTCTGTTCCACCTGAGACACCGTGAGACTTGATGCTTCGGTGGTGGACAGGTCAACGGGGTCGTGCATGTACTTCCGGGCGAGTTGCTCAATTTCAGGTGAAATCGTCGCAGAGACAAAGATGGTCTGGTGCTTCTGCCTGATGCCGCCAAGAATCTTGCGGATGTCATCCCGGAAGCCGATGTCGAGCATGCGGTCGACTTCATCGAGAATCGCAAGTTTGATCTTGTCATAGGGCAGAAGCCGACGCTGGTTCATGTCCATGACCCGGCCGGGCGTGCCGATGATGATGTGCGGTTTCTGCTTGAGCTTCTCGGCCTGGGTATTGATCGACTGCCCTCCGTAGACGGGGAGCACCTTTAGTCCAGTGTGCTTGCCCAGTTCGCGGCATTCTCTGGCAACCTGAATCGCCAGTTCACGGGTCGGCACGAGGCAGAGGCAGGCGAATGGGGAGTCATTTTGAATGATGTGGAGTGCGGGCAGGCCGAAGGACGCCGTCTTGCCTGTACCGGTCTTGGATTGACCGATGATGTCACGGCCTTCAATGGCCAGAGGGATGAGTTCCGACTGAATGATGGTCGGGTGCTCAAAGCCTTGGTCCTTGATGCCTTTAAGGACATCCGTTCGCAGTCCGAGGTCTGCGAATGAGGTTGTTGTGGCAAAGATGTCGCTCATGATCGTTGTACTCCCGGGGTAGGCCCCAGCTGGAGGCCCCGGGGAAGACGATCATGGTAGGATGCAAGCGGTGACGATACAAGGAGGGGCAAGGATGCTCCCAGGCCTGTCATGGACGCACTGAGCCGACTCGATATTGATCTTGCAGCCATTGGACGCAACCTTGCCCGGTTGCAGGACGAAATCGGTCCGTCCTGC
>JAQWRC010000137.1 GCA_029243925.1 Phycisphaerales bacterium | reverse complement strand
CCATGGGATGACAACGAAGACCAGATCGATTCCGACGGCGATGGCTACGGCGACGCCTGTGACCTGTGTCCCGGCGAAGATGATGAAGCCGACGACAATGGGAACGGCGTTCCCGATTGTCAGGAAGTCGATGTGCCTGTCGGGTTGGTCATCAACGAGATCCGGATTGATCAGGGCGGCTCGGACAACGACGAGTACTTCGAACTGAAGGGCGCAGAGGGAACGGACCTGTCAGGTCTGACCTACATCGTTATCGGCGATGGCTCCGGCGGAAGTGGTCATGTCGAGGCGATCATAAATCTCGATGGTGTCATCGATGCTGATGGCCTCTTCGTGGTCGCCGAGGACACCTTCTCACTGGCAGTCGCCGATCAGGTCGCTAACGTCAGCTTTGAAAACTCCGACAACGTGACCCATCTGCTGGTCACGAACTACTACGGTGGTTTCGATGATCTTGATGTCGACGATGACGGGCAGCTCGATTCTGCCCCGTGGCTGAAAGTCATTGATCATATCGCCCTGATTGAGACACCTGATTCTGGCGAACTGGTCTATTCCGACAACCAGGTTGGCCCGACAGATGACGGATACGTTCCCGGTCATGCCTATCGCTGCAGCACTGAAGTTCGTGGAGAAGGCGGCCGTTCCTACGGTGCTTGTTGTCACGGTGACGGTACATGCAGTGATAATGTGAGCCAGCATGCATGCGACAGTAATGGGGGCACATGGCTTGGTCCCAACTCATACTGCAGCCAGACCTTCGGCTGTGATGCAACAGGCCCAAAGGGTGCGTGCTGCTATAAGAGTTCCATCTGCTACGACAATGTGACGAGCTCGCAATGCGGCGCAGGTGGCGACGAGTGGAGTGAAGCTGCAGAATGCGTCTACCCATTCTGCAACATTCCTCCGCCGTCTTGGACGATCGGAGAGTTCGATCTTGGGGTGACGGATACCCCTGGTGACGTCAACCCGGACTGTGAATCAGTTGGTTGCGCTGGTGACTACGACGGCAGTGGTGCTGTGGATGTCTCCGACCTCCTGCTGGTGATCAGTGAGTGGGGCACCTACGACGTGACCGATCTCCTGCTGGTGATCAGTGACTGGGGATGCGAAGGCTGATCCATCACTCCAGCTGGAGTTCAAGTTCAAGTACGTTCACCGGCCCGTCGCATGTGCGGCGGGCCGGTTTCTTTTTTGCATGGGACGTGCCGTCACGTGTGCAGCGTGGGACTGCGTGAGGCCTTTACGATCTCAGCGTCGGATGCGGGAATCCAGCCTGACGATCCATTGTTGAATTCGATGTGGAGCCAGTCCGGTCGTTCCTCCAGCACCTTGAACTCGACGCCCTGATGCATTGGTTCCTCGAACTGCGGCTGGAAACTCTCGGCATTTCCCTTGCGAACCACAATGTCTTCGCCGACGAGCACGCCAGTCGTCCGTGTGTTCGTGACAGCAACATCCATGAGGATCGACCCGCCGATGAGCACGGCGACGGCAGCACCTGCGCCCGAGACGTAGTTCCAGCCGGGGTAGCGCCGGAGCACACGGATAAGCAGCGCGGCCCAGAGTACAAGCCAGGCGGTTGCGAACAGGGTCAAGCGTGTCCGCAGTGACCAGCCATCGTGCCAGAAGGCAAGGCGACGTACGAGCGCTTCATGGTCATCGGTCGCGATCTGCGGACGGACAAGTGATCGGGTCCAGTTGAGGTTGGCCTCAAGTCGTGGATCATCCGGCATGAGCCGCTGGGCACGGAGGTAGCTGGCGATGGCTCGCCCGAGATCACCGGCCTGGTACCAGGCATTGCCCAGGTCGTAGAACAGTGCTCCATTGCTGATTCCATCATTGGCAAGCAGTTGAAATCGCTCCGCCGAAGAGCGAAATGCCAGGACGGCCTCCGCGGGGTCGGTCTTCAGCATGGACGTGCCGGTGTCGTAGTCGGCCTGGGCTTCGGCCAGGATGCTTTCACGCTGCGATGCGGTCAGTTCAGCGTATGCCGTGGCATTCAGCAGGAGAGACATCGCAGCAATGGCAATTGTCGTCATGAGTTTCATTGGAGTCGAACTCCTTCCAGCTCGTGAATGCATTGCGTCGCATCATCAGCAAGGGAGGACATGTCACCGGAGTGACCACCCCCGGCGTAGTGGTGGCGATCACATTCCGCCAGGACGTCGTCGATGTGTTGTGCAATGTCTTCAGGCGTGCCTGCATCATCCAATCGATGGCGGACATCCTGGCGGGTGAGCCCGCCCTCATGAAGATTGAACCGATCAGCAACATAGGCAGTCAGTGCGGCGGCGATGCCGGTCACGTCGTCTGCAGCGTGCAATCGTGCTCTTGCGGTGCGTCCTGCAGACCGTGCGCGAGTCCGGCCAATATCGCCCTGAAGCCTGGTGTGCCGGCGGTGCAGGGTGGACGTGCCGATGACGGCAAGCGGGGGCAGCAGAAGCAGGATCAGCCAGAAGATGTCTGGGCGACTTGATTGATCTTCAAGCAGGCTGGGGCCGGTGTAGTTGGCAAGAATGCCGCCGGCGACATTCTTGAGTGAACCTGGCGCGACTCTTGGCGTGCCTTGCATGCCGACGACATCCTGCGTCGAGACGCCTGTATTGGGTGAAACGGAGATCGCCACCGGTCTGCTCCATGACGTTTCATATGTTTCCGTTGCTGGGTCAAAGTAGGTGAAGGGCAGGGCCGGTATTTCGTTGATCGAGTCGTTGTCGGCTCGAATGGTCTGCGTGAAGACCTTCGTGCGACCCTCGACGGTGCCGCCAAGTTGTTCGCGTGGTACGCGGAAATCGCCTTCAAGCTCGGGCATGCGATCCAGTTTGGGGGCCTGCAGCAGATCGAGGTTGGCCGGGCGGCGTCCCTGGTCACGGACCATCATGGTGACGGTGATCGGGTCACCGACGGACACGTCCGTTGGTGATGCTGAAACATCGAAGACGAATCGTCCCACGGCACCGCTGAACCATTCGGGTTGTCCGATGGTTGGCAACGGCTTGACCTCAATGTCGATGTTCTGCGGTGATGCTGAAATTGGCCGGACATCCCCGATGGCCAATCCATTGCTGAAGAAGCCGCGATTTCGAGTCAGGCTGAGCGGGTACTGCATGTCGATTCGAATGCTGCTGGTATCAAGGGGACCGATGCGGTCGGGCCATTCATCGATATCCAGTTCGTACAGATAGGCGAGGCCTTGTTCGGTCTCATTCGTGCCGGGGACCTGCGTCAATCGCCCACGAGGTGCTTGGCGTTGCTGATACATTTCCTCCACTGAGCGTGCAAATGGCCCCCAATCACTTTCTTGTGAGATGAGGTTCCACATATCGATTGCGGACAACTCCGCACCGTATTGCGTGTCACGGTATGGCTTGACCCAGATGCGCAGCGTCATCGAAGTTGATTCGCCCAGGTAGATCGATGGGGGATTCCCTTTCAAACTGACGCGGAGCAGGTCATTCGCTTCGCTGGTGACGAAGGTGAGCGTTTGTGGTGGAGTCTGAAAGGACTGATCATCTACATCGAGCTGAAACGATGGGATGGTGTAGCTGCCCGCAGCGGAGGCTGTGATCAGAAAGGTCCATGTCGTCGTTCGAGATTGCGTCACCGTGCCGTTGATGATCTGCATTTCTGAACTGACCATTGGAGCATCAAGGCGATCAATGGCAAGGCCTGGCACATCTGGCATGTCCGGAGCACTGTCTTGCTTGGCATCGGTGATGATGATCTGAATCGACAGAGGTGATCCAACATACCCTTCACGGCGGGCAATGCTCAAGTTCGCTGATCCGGCCAAAGCCATGGACGAGGGAATCGCCATCAAGAGTGAGAGTGCCAGCAAGGCAACTGATCGAATTGTGCGTCCGTTCACCATCACCAATCCTTTCCTGTACTCGGATTTCCAGATCGTTCAGCCTCTGCCTGTTTCATGCGTCGCTGCCGCTCCTTGTCGCGGACTGATTGCAGAAGGCGCTGCGCTTCTTCTTCGGTGAGTTCGTCCGACGGAGACGCGTTGTCGCCGGATCCATTGCCTGCATCAGTAGCGTCACCCTCGGTGTCGGATTCATCTTCAGAGTCGGAGTCCTCGCCTTCATCGCCAGACTTGTCCTGTTCTTCCTCGAGTGCGGATTGCAGTTCCTTTTCAAGCCCTTCCATTTCCTTGAGCCTCTGGTCGATCTGATCGCGCATGTTCTGGGCTTGCGTATTGCTGGGATCCTGCTTCAGGTCTTCATCGACTTGATCGCGTGCATCCTGCAACTCCTGCTTGTATTGCTCGAGTTGCTCCATGGTGTCCTTGATCTGCTGCTCACGTGCTGAACCCTGGCCTTCTTGCTGCTGGTCTTGTTCGCCTTGCTGCTGCTGATCTCGCTCGCCTTGCTGCTGCTGATCTTGTTCGCCTTGCTGCTGCTGATCTTGCTCGCCTTGCTGCT
>JAQWRC010000134.1 GCA_029243925.1 Phycisphaerales bacterium | reverse complement strand
ACTGCGGTGCAGGTCCTGCTTGAGGAAGCGGACCCCGTGCACAAAGTCACGATCATTCCGCGTGGACAGGCCATGGGCGCAACCTTCAGTCTGCCCGAGCGTGATCGGTACGGCTATGGCATGCGATACCTTTCGGCGACGATGCGTGTGCTCTGTGGCGGCCGCATTGCAGAAGAACGAAAGACCGGCGATATCTCTTCCGGAGCATCAATGGATATCCAGATGGTGACCAACTATGCACGCCACATGATTTTGGAATGGGGCATGTCCGAACGACTTGGATTCGTTCGCTATTCCGGCACAGACACGTCCGAAATGTATCTTCCTGAAAAGGAATACTCCCCCGAAACCGCAAGGATCATCGACGAAGAGGTCAAGCGACTCATCGATGAGGCCTACAGTGCAGCGACCAAGATGATTGAAGAGCACTGGGACAAGGTCGAAGCCATCGCCGAAGCGCTGCTTAAATATGAAACGCTGCAAAGCGATGAAGTTGCAACGCTCATGGCAGGCGAGTCATTGGACCGCCCCACCGTGGCCGATCTTCTTGAAGCCGAATCGAAGAAGTCGCCACCTACCACTCCGATGGCGACTCCCGACGCCGATGATCAGGCGGATGAAACAGGCGGCATGATGCCCAGCCCCGCCTGAACTCAGCTGGTCACGCTTCAAGCACAGCGCGAATATCTTCAAGCTTGACCTGCGACAGGCGAACGGTCTTCAGTGGCGAAGCGTCGCCGGATTCAATCCGCACTCGACCCGGCATGGAAAAAAAACGACCCAGAAGGCGCTGAACGGATCGATTTGCACGTCCACTTTCCGGCTGTGCTGCGACTCGAACCTTGAGGCGATCAGCAAGTTGGCCTGCAACGACGTCTCTGGATGAACCAGGCACCACCTTGATCGCAAGCAGAACGTCATCACCTTCCTGGATAAGACGAAGATTCATGCCGGCGCATCTTCATCAAGTACTGATTTGGAACGCAGCAGGTGGTGGTAAAGTAGAGCAAAGCGGTGCGCTTCGTCTCGAATTGCCTGGCACAGTCGCAGCCCCGGATGGTGGCGACTCAATCGGATCGGCTCATCACGATCCGGCGTGAACAGCAACTCCTCCTGTTTGGCAAGTGCGACAACCTGAGGAGGCTGAACATCAAGCGAGGCGAAGACCTCGATCGCCGCATTCAGTTGTCCTCGACCGCCATCAATGAGGATGACATCTGGGTACAGCTCCTGCCCCTGCCCGGCTTCACGGTAGCGACGCGACACGACCTCGCGCATCGATTGATAATCGTCGTTAGCCGCGCTCTGAATACGATACCGACGATACCCATCCTTCCACGGACGCCCGTCGATGAAGCACACCTTGCTGCCGACCGTGTCCCGACCGCCAAGATGTGCGATGTCGATCGCTTCCATGCATCGAATCGGTGCTTCGAGTTCCAAAGCGCGCTGGAGTGATCGCAACGCCGCGGCCGGGTCGCTGGCGAAGATCGTGACTTCAGGCTGCCACGCCGCACCTTCACCACGCCGCCGTGTTTCCCGCTCGGACAATTTCTCTATCGCCTCAACCTGATCACGCAGCGATGCGGCCTCTTCGTACCTGCGCGATTCGGACGCCTCTGTCATCGCGGCACGCAGTTCAGCAAGCACTGCGGTCCGCTGGGTGCCGATGAAACGAATGAATCGGTCAATGTCCTTCCTATACACCTCGGGTTCAATACGATCCGCGCACGGTGCCGTGCACAGATCGATGGCATGCAACAGGCAGGGACGGAAGTGGCGGTTGGCCGGATCCCCTGGCGTGATGTCGAGATGGCATGTCCGGAACTTGAAGATCTGCTGAAGCAACTGCATTGCCTCCCGCAGCGCGCCGGATGACGTGAACGGGCCGAAGACACGTGCTCCCGGATGCTCGGAGGGCATGCGCGTGATGTAGACCCCGGGGTAGGACTCGCGTGTCGTGACCGCCAAGTATGGATACGTTTTGTCATCCTTGAGCAGCACATTGAACCTGGGCCGGGTGTCCTTGATCAACCGAGACTCCAGCAGGAGCGCATCCCACTCTCCCTCGGTCTCGATGACATCGATCTCATCGATCAGAT
>JAQWRC010000129.1 GCA_029243925.1 Phycisphaerales bacterium | reverse complement strand
GGGCGGTCATAGGCCGCGGGCTCTTGAACGTCTCCATAGAGCTCCATCGCTTCTTCGAGCCGTGTTCCAGATTGCAACATCAGTTCTGGAGGAATCTGCCTGTTTGCCGCGACACTCTGCAGTGCAGCATTCCACACCATCAGCGTTTCGTTCCACGGGAGATCGTGCTCTTGTCCGGCCACTTCAGCTGTCTGGGCTGTTGCGGTGGCGATCAATGCAAGCTCGACCGCTTCTGGCGCCCGCTGCTCCAGTGCAAGCTTCACACCTTCGGCAATTTGGCGCCGCTGCGCCATCTGCTCCTGCTCCGGGATTCCGATGGCGTAGTCGTAGAGGCCCCAGAGCCCCAGTCCAAGCATCAGCACGGAAACAAGCACCGACCGGATCCACCAGGCCGGCGCGACGCGCGCAACAATGGTCTGTGGTGTTTCAACTGCTGAAGTAGTCTGGCTGGTTGATTCTGTCATGGTGGGGTCTGTGCGAGAAATCCGCACAGCCATCATAGTGTTGGAGCAAGACGTACGTATGGGCCGTGAAGTCAGGCGTTGGACGTATTGGCAATACGGCAGGCTTCGGCCAATTGGTCGTGGACTCCATTGTGATCCGGTATTGCATTCACTGCACCGAGAAGCGCGTCCACGCGGCGCTCGGCGTTGAGACCGGGATCGATTTGTTCAATGGCGGCATCTCCCAACGCCTGGATTCCATTTTTGAACCACGTCGCAGTGGGCTTGCGCTCATTGCTGGGGGGGTCAACGTGTACTCGAACAGTCGTGCCGGGGGCGATTGCGACAAGGGGCACAAGTCCTATTCGCGTGGTTGGCTCCCGGCAGAGCACCAGAACGGGGACATCACGTTCGAGTGATTGGAGTCTGAGTCTTCGGGCGACCGCACCGACCAATGGAGGTTGGATGAGCCATCGTCCTGGCTCCAGTACGGCATCTTCTTCGACAGGTTCTTCGAGAATACGCACCGCGCCCTTGATCAGAGAGGGATCACGTCGACCCACACGAGCAGCCTGCAGTTGATCGACGATTTCGATCATGGCCTCCCAGTCGCAGCGGGCGCGTGCGGCCTCCATCGCTTTTTCAGCATGTCGCTCAGCTTCAAACCAGTTGCGTTCATCAAGAGCACATGCGGCACGCTGCAGGAGCGATTCAATCTGCTTTGCACGACCTGTTTCGTTGTCACCCATGATGCGTTTTCAGTTCTGGCAATTCTGATTAGGAAGCGCAGGCTTCAGCCACTTCTTCCGCGACAGCCTGGTTGCCGAAACTCATTCGAATACCACCACTGGGGACAATTTCCATTGCAATGGGCACACCTGCAGTAATCACAGTGAGCCCTTGATCGGGTGTATCCGAATCTTCCATCAATGCCTTCAGAAGATCGCAGAGCAGGTGCAGATCGCCAGTATCGGAAAGCAGTGGGTCTCGGGAGTTCAGCTCCACGGTGGCGGCCGCATCGATCGCCTGCCACTCTTCGTTTGCGGCAAGGCTGAATGCGACTGCGTCAAAGATGCTCCGCCATTTACCCACTGGAATCAGAATGATCTGATTGTGATGCAGTTTATGAAGAATGCGTTCGACGACGCCTTGCATGTCATCGCTGACAATTTCCACCAGTTCGGCGCCAGCCCGCGGTTCGATTGTGCAATCGGATGTGGACAGGTGGCGA
Source organism: Phycisphaerales bacterium (assembly GCA_029243925.1). GTDB lineage: Bacteria > Planctomycetota > Phycisphaerae > Phycisphaerales > SM1A02 > SP202. Next base: position 1,470 of record JAQWRC010000129.1, on the reverse strand, counting down.
TGAAGCGAGGCTGCTTCATCGGTCATGCGGTAATAGACGTGCTCTTCGTCCTCGGACGACTGGTCAATGCCGTGGCTGCGTAGCAGTTCGGCCACCTCGCCCATGGATATGAATTCCAACTTTCAAGCTCCGTGAAGGGGTATCCTTCGGTATTGGGTTTATTCAACACCATGCAGGGCTGCATTGCAAGCGCCGCCTCGGTCTGCAGCCCCCAATGGGGTATCATTCCGGCGTCTGTCGAACCACCCGAATGAAAACAATTCTCTTCATCTGTACTGGCAACACGTGCCGCAGTCCGATGGCCGAGGGGATCGCACGGCATGTCCTTGGGGACCGAAACGACCTTTTCATTGCCTCTGCCGGGGTCGCGGCATTCAATGGGGCCATGCCGTCTCTTGAGACACTGGAGACGCTCGGCCAGATGGGCATCGAGCACGAGGGCCTTTCAAGGCTCTTGACGGCGGACATGATTAGAAATGCAACTTTGATATTCGGTATGACGAATTCACATGTACAGGCCGCCAAACATCTGATCGGAGATGATGATGAGGCGGCGAAGCGAATCCATCCACTGGATCCCGATGGAGAACTTCCAGATCCCATCGGGCGGGGCCAATCAACGTACGACGCATTGGGCGAGCGGCTGACCGCACTCATCCCCGATCGAATAGCAGCTTTATTGAAGGAGGAGGAGTCATGACCGATGTCCAGGGAAGAATCGCCATTGCTTCGGATCATCGGGGGTATGAAGCCGTTGATGCAATCCATGATCATCTGACCGGCGCGGGGTGGTCCGTAGAAATTGTTGCAAGACCAGCGGATGCGGATGCGGGGGTTGATTACCCCGACGCTGCTCGCGAGGTTGCAGAAGCAGTACAGCAGCATCGAGTGGATCGTGGTGTGCTCGTCTGTGGCAGCGGCATCGGCATGTCGATGGCTGCGAACCGTTTGCAGGGTATCCGCGCAGCTTTGGTAGCCGACACACACGCAGCAGAAATGAGCCGGCGGCATAATGACGCCAATGTCCTGTGCATGGGCTCATCCTGCCTCGAGCCGGACGTGATGAACGGGATACTTGATGTCTGGCTGCACACCGAATTTGAAGGCGGCCGACACGAGCGGCGGGTGAACAAGATCGATGCGCTGGGCTCGTGCTAAGAACTGGCTATCGCCTCTGATTCCAGAAGCGTTCGACAGCGTCGAATGACATCTCCGGGAGATGCCGCAGCACAGACCGCCTCACAGACTGCAATGCCCCTGCAGCCGACCTCGATGAGTTCAGGCAATCGTTCAAGCGTGATGCCCCCAATGGCCAGATGAGGCACGGTTGGATGGTCTTTGATGAACGATGCGAGCCGTGAAACTCCAGCTGCGTGGAGATCTGGCCTGGTCCGCCCGGTGTAGATTGGGCCGACGCCACAGAGATCGGCGCCGTTCTTGACGGCCTCGTCGGCTTCCAACTCCCCATGG
>JAQWRC010000121.1 GCA_029243925.1 Phycisphaerales bacterium | reverse complement strand
CCATGGGGTCGGATCGCCTTCGAAGTTGTTCACGCGATAAACAAAGATGGCTGCATACACCTTGCCACCAGTACGACGGAACATGCAGTCCCAGTAGTACCGGGGCACCCGGCCAGAACCGTCATTGCGAGGATATTGCCGCTCAACCTGCTCGATGACGACCAACGGAGTCGCCACGCCATCGGTCATGTCATCAACTCTTGGGTTGTCATTCTGGTGCCCCTGATAGGGAATGCCATCCCGACTGGTCAGCGCAGCCGTGATCCACAGATCACCCAGATCGGAACGATCCTTTTCGCCTGTGGTCGACACACCCGAGAGGTATTCGTCGGCCGTATCGAAAATATCGATCGCCCCAAGCCCAGGGCCATTCGACGAAGCTCCCGTCACCAACGATGGCCGCAGCCAGGGCCAATCGCCGGGCCGTATGTCCCAGCCGGCCCATGATGCGCCTGGTCCGCTCGATACGATTTCAACATGACCGAAACTTTCACGCGGGATTCGAGTTCGAAGCAATGAAATGGCATTCCGGGCAACAAGCGGTCCAGCCTGATCATCCAGAGCTGCTCGCTGCTGAGCGATGCCCGCAGGAAAGAGCGAGGCGATGCTGATGATGCCGATGCCGAGAATGAAGATCGCCATCAACAGTTCAACGAGTGAAAACCCTCGGGGCCGAGATGTGCTTGTGTTCATCATTGCGATATGAGCCCGGTAAATGTATTGAAGTGGAACGCATGCCCTTTGAGTTCAACGAACTCATCAAGATCACGCAGACGATCCCTTGGCACGCTCCATGCATCGAAGCCTTCGTACTCTTCACGGGCTTCGTCATAATCGAAGACGGCAAAGAACGGAGCGAGCAATACGTATGGCTCATCGTCGGGATGACTCTGGCAGTAGAACAAGTTCACCCACTCGCAGTCACCGCCACCCTCCTCGAAACCAAACACGCAGTTGTAGTCATCCGTCACGCGTGGAATATTCCAATCACCCGTGGGGGAACTCGCGTCCGGCAGCATGGAATAATCCTCCAACGCGCCAGATTCGCAGTGCATCAGACCGTCCCCATTGAAGTCAACGTAGGCGAGCTGCCCGCCGGTGTCAGTAAACGTCGGCCGCGCTGCACCGGTGCGATCGAACATCACGGCAATCACGGCCCCAGGCGACTCGACACTCAATGTCCCGTCCATGCCCGGCAGAAACGATTGGCATACCCACTCCCGTGGACTTGCGCAATTCACTGCGTCCGATTCACCATTGCCTCGGAACTGCGCCATGTTGAAGACTGGAGATGCCACCATCATTCCTTTGGGCAGCAAGCGTGGTTCAATGCCATCCAGAGGCCGGAACTCCAGCCCCATCATGTCGGACTCTGCCGACTGGATGTACCAATCGGTCTTGATGACGCCATCGCTGTTGACGTGCAATCCGCCGGTTTCAACCACAATCATCGCCTGCACCTGCTGCGAATCGGGCCCGGTTCGGAACGGACGGAAGACGAGCATCGTTCGACGATTCAACTCAATGGCCATGGCGCGAGCGTTGTCGAGCGACGCGCGGATGGTATTGACCGCCAGCGACACCCGCGAATCGGCGGCGATGGCCCGATACGCCGCCAATGTCAACGTTGCCAGCAGGCTGATAATGACCACGACCGTCAACAACTCGATGAGCGTGAACCCACCACATGACCGACGAACTGCAGAGCGACGATTCACCATGTCAGCACCTCG
>JAQWRC010000013.1 GCA_029243925.1 Phycisphaerales bacterium | reverse complement strand
GCCACGAGACTGAACGACCAACTCATGAACTCGATGATCGGCCGTAGGCCCAGCATGGTGGCCCCAATGCCAAGCCCGGCAAATCCACTTTCGGAAATCGGAGTGTCAATGATTCGTCGAGGGCCGAACTCCTCCAGCATGCCCTTGGAGACCTTGTACGCGCCGTGATAATCCGCGACCTCCTCACCCATGAGGAAGACGCGGGGATCAGTTCGCATCTCTTCGGACATCGCTTCACGAAGTGCTTCACGGAATTCGATTTCACGCGCCATGAGCTTCTCCCTTCGCCGCAGGCTGTCCGTCAAATCCCTCTCGCATGTAGTTTGGAAGCGAGGTGCCGGTGTACGGACCCCATGAATCCGCATAGACATCGTGATGCAATTCGGAGATGTCAGGCATCGGCGACTCCTTGGCCCAGTTCACGGCTTCGCGGATCTCCTGCCTGATTGCTTTCGACATCGCTTTGTAGTCCTCTTCCGTCAACCCCTTGGTCTCGATGAGGTATCGCACCAGTGTGTCAATCGGGTCATTCGCCTCGAACTCCTGCTCTTCCTCGTGCGTTCGATACTTGCGTGGATCGGACATCGAATGGCCCTTGAAGCGATACGTATCAATATCCACGAAGAAAGGCTTCGACTCCGCACGAACCCAGTCCACGATGCTGGTCATCTCACGATAGACCTCTATGACATCCATACCGCGGAAGCTGTGTGATTCCATGCCGAAGGCCAAAGCACGGTTGGCGACCGATCCTCCTGTGGCCGAGCAACGTTCGACAGAGGTTCCCATGGCATATCGATTGTTCTCCACGCAGAAAATGCATGGCAGATCGAAGACCGCAGCCATATTCATCGCTTCATGGACGGCGCCCTGATTGATCGCTCCATCGCCCAGAAAACATGCCGTTACGGATTCACTGCGCCCGCCATTGATGACCTCGTCTTGATATTTGGTGGCAAAGGCCAATCCGGTACCCAGCGGACACTGCGCGCCCACGATGCCATGACCGCCAAACATGAAGTTGTTTTTGTCGAAGAAGTGCATCGACCCACCCTTGCCCTTGGCACACCCATCGATGCGGCCAAAGAGTTCGGCAAAGCCGATCTTGGGATCCAAGCCACGCGCCAATGCATGACCATGATCTCGGTATGCGGTAATCACGGGATCAGTATGCCGCATGGCGGCAATGCACCCCACGGCAACTGCTTCCTGCCCGTTGTAGACGTGCAGGAACCCGCCAGCGAGTTTGTTCTGGTAGGCCTGCATGGACCGAACCTCGAATTCACGAATTCGGAGCATGTCCATAAGCCACGTCTTGAGGACGTCTGGCCCGGGAACAGGCACATCATGTGCCTTGAGTAACTCGGTCATGGTCGATGACATGTTGTCGCAAACCCCTGATGGCACACTGCCCCCAACACACTGAACGGAGAGTATAACCGGGCTGACTGCCATCTGAGGCCATTTCGAGCCCAGTCAACCACCCCAGGTCGACGAACCTCACCGGAAAGTTCCCGGGTGGTGATCTGGAGCAACCCCCCGTCCTGTGATAGATTGCACGTCTCGCAGCAGGTGTAGCTCAATTGGATAGAGCATCGGTCTACGAAACCGAAGGTTGCAGGTTCGAGCCCTGCCACCTGCGTTACAGCAAAATACCCCGAACGCAGCCTCTGCAGGGACATCAAGCCCCCCCTGGCAACCCGAAACCACTGGGCCATTGCAATCCAACCCGAATCGGGGATAATGCTGCGTTCACGAAACCCGAGAGAGGTCAGACAGTTGCCCAATCATCCTCATAGAGCCAAACGAGTTCGCCAGTCCCTTGCCCGTCGTGCCAGAAACCGCTGGCGCAAACGCATGGTCAAGGACCAGACGGACACCTTCCTGCAGGCCTTGGTCGCTGGCGATGTTGCGTCGGCTGAAACAGCCTACAAGACAGTCGCTCGGACACTCGACAAGGTGGCGGCAACACCAGCGATGCACAAAAACACGGCCGCACGCCGGAAAAGTCGCTTGAACCGCCGACTTCGAGATTTGAAACTCGGCACCTGATCCTGCATTTCACGATGGATTACCACGCCACTGTCACTGACGGTGGCGTATTCTTGCGCCATCTGAATGACACTCCCTTCGCAACAACCTCTTCATGGCGTTCGCGACAGCATTGCTCGAACACCCATCGCAGACATGCTTCATCGTCCTTGGCCGATGCTGCTTGCACTGCTGCCGTTGATCATCATTGACCAACTCGGTCTTCTGCTGAACGCCGCCGACAGTCCAGTCAACCAGGTGAAAGAGCATCTCCACAATGTGCTGCTCTTCCTGGATATTCCTCCAATGCTCGCCATGGGCGCAGTAGGCCTCGGCATTGTCCTTGCCCTGCTGGGGTGGCATCTCCACCGAAAGGATCCCTGGCGTCTGCGCCCAGTCATCCTGGCATGGATTCCGATTGAAGGGGCCGTCTGGGCTATTCCCCTGCTGCTGATCGCGCCACTCTTTGCCGCAAGTCTGCTGGCGACTGGAACACTGCAGGACACACTCATTGAAATGCCCCTTGCCGACCGGATGCTGGTCAGCATTTCCGCGGGGCTCTATGAAGAATTGATCTTCAGGCTCGCCGGCATCATGCTCCTGCAGAAACTGTTCGTCGAGGTGCTGCGGATGCAGCCCGCGACCAGCACGCTGATCGCCGTACTCGCTACGTCACTCGCCTTTGCGTGGTATCACGACTTGAACGGCTCATTCGCCATGGGCATCTTCGCGATGTTGGCCGGAGTGGAACTCGGCGTGCTCTTCGTCTGTCGTGGATTTGCCGTCGCCGTCTGGACGCATGTCGTCTATGACCTCGTCGTCACGGCGATGCTGTAGCCGCAGCGACAACATCAACGGAACTCCCTGCAGCATCACTTCGATAGAGCGCCTCAAGGACGCACTGGACCTCACGGCCGTGAGCTGCGGAAGCAGTCGGCGCTGCACCGGAAGCGACATTGCTGGCGAACAGTTCATGCTGCCGACAGAACGCCGTATTCCAACCCTCACCTTCCTTGATGCTGCGCTTCACATCCAC